>JAHZFN010000002.1:17602-22886 GCA_019421315.1 Peptococcaceae bacterium
CAATTCCGTCAGCGGTTGATAATTTCTTTAATTTCGTTGACGGTTTTCTCCAGATTATAGTCGTTTTCCAAACCGCTTTGGATTTTTTTGCAGCCGTGCAAAACCGTCGTATGATCCCTGCCGCCGAAATCCTTGCCGATGTCGGAAAGGCTCATGTTCAGCATATTCTGGCAGAGGAACATGGCAATATGCCTGGGGTGGGTAATGCTTTGATCCCGCCGCTTGGACTCCAAATCCGTCGCTTTCAGATGATAATATTCGGCGACAGTCTTTTTAATCAATTCCGAAGAAAGCGCCTGCTTTTTGTTGCCGCTGACTAAACCCTGCAAAACCTCGTTGCAAAGAGCCAGATTGACAACGCCGCTGTTGACCAAAGACGCATAATATTTAACTCTGTTAAGCGCCCCCTCCAGCTCGCGGATATTGGAAGGAACGTTGGTTGCGATGAACTCGATGGAGTCGTTGGTGATATTGATACCGTCCTGCTTTGCCTTATACTGCAAAATCGCCATTCTGGTTTCCAGATCGGGCGGCTGAATATCCACCGTCAAGCCCGCCTCAAAACGAGAGCGCAGACGCTCCTCCAATGTGGAGATTTCCTTGGGCGGACGGTCGGAGCTGATGACAATCTGCTTGTTTTTTTCAAAAAGCGCATTGAAGGTATGGAAAAAGGTTTCCTGAAAACCCTCTTTGCCCGAAAGGAACTGAATATCGTCAATCATCAGTATATCGACACTGCGGTAACGGTTGTTAAACTGCTGCAAATTGTTTTTGGCAAGATACGTTACATATTCATTGGTAAAGGTCTCCGTCGAAGTGTAAACAATCTTGCAGTTGGGGTTGGCACGCAGAACCTTATGCCCGATGGCGTGCATAAGATGGGTTTTGCCCAAGCCCGAATTACCGTACAAAAAAAGCGGATTATAGCTTTGCGCCGGGTGCTCTGCCACATTCATCGCCGCTGCATGGGCAAAACGGTTGTTGTTGCCCACCACATATGTATCAAATGTATAGCGGGGGTTGAACTTCATGGAGCCGTTTGCAGGGGCAGGCGCAGGGGCGGTCTGCGGCTTCGGCGCCAAGGCTTCGTTGGCGTCGGCGGCATCCTTGATGGTCTGTTCGTCCACAAAGGTAACCTGCACATCGTCGCCCGTCAGCCGCAGCATGGCGTCCTTGATTTTGTCACTGTACATATCCTCCATCCAGTCCGCCTGCATGGGCGACGGCACCTTGAAATAAAGTGTGTCCCCCTGGCGTTCCACATCCGTAACGGTAAAAAACCATCTGGCAATTTTGCTTTCCGGGATGGTTTCCCGCAGAATATCAATCATTCTGTCCCAATATTCAAATTTCATGCTTTCTCTCTTCCCTTCATAAAAAAAACCCTTGAACGGTTTTGCCTTGCCGAAACGCGCCTCTCGAAATTTTCGTCAAATTCAGCAAAAAATATTTTCCGAATTACATTTTTCGATTAATTTTTTTGATAAAAACTTTTTTTATTTTTTAAGCAAAGCTCTTAATCAAATTCTTTAATCAAAAATCAAACCGCCGCTTCTCTTGTCAACCGTTCTTTGCCGCCGTCCCAAACAAGGCGGCCTTCAAAAAAAATCTTCCCTAAATATTAATTTGTTATTAATTTGTTCCGTTTGCCATCAGAAAAAACAAACGAAAATTCACTCGCACAACCCACTTACCGCATTTTGCACCGCTGTTTTTCCGCCCTCAACACTTTTTTGCCAACCTGAAACCGACTTCCGAACTCGGCAAAACCAAGACTGAATAAAACGATTTTTTACGGCTTTCCCCAATATATGCTTAATAGTTTTTCAACAGGCTTATCCCCAACGGGCAGCGTCTGCCAAAAGCCCGTTTTTATCAAAATAATTCTGTTTTTGTCCAAACTTATCCACAAACCTGTGGAAAACATGGGGATATTATTGCAAAAAAGCCGCAAAAAGGCAGACGGACCATGCGTCGAGCGTCTGCCCTGTGGAAAAATATCGGTGTTATTGATATAATACCATTATTTTTCCACAAAATCAAGTGTTATATTTTGATAAACCTATGGTTTTGGCGGCAAAAACCTTGACAAAAAGTATATTTTACAGTATGATATAATATGTCTGTATTATGGATATATTGCAGATTTTCGCTGTTTTTTGATTTTTATTGATTTTGTATGAAAAGGAAAACGACGGCAAGCTGCTTTCTGCCCGCAGACGAAAAAAATTCATAAATTAATGAATGAGCATTTGCGAAAGGAGATTTTTTTAAAATGAAAAGAACTTATCAACCCAAAAACAGAGTACACAAAAGAGTACACGGCTTCAGAGCCCGCATGGCAACAAAAAACGGCCGCAAAGTTTTGGCAAGACGCCGCGCCAAAGGCCGCAAAGTTTTGTCCGCTTAATATTCTTTTAGTTTCTTAACAGGAGTTTATTATGCTTAAAAAGTCAGATCGACTCCGCAAAAGACTGGACTTCAAAAGAACTTACAAAAGGGGCAAAACCGTCAAAAACAGATTTTTTGTTTTGTACTACGCCCCCAACAATTCAGGAACCAGACAAATAGGTTTTTCCGTATCGAAAAAAATCGGCAAGGCAGTTGTCCGCAACCGAGTTAAGCGGAAGCTGCGCGAGGCTTGCAGGCTTAATCTGGAGCTTTTTCCCGTGGGCTACAACTACATTTTTATTGCCCGCAGTCCTTTGCAGTATGCAAAGTTTGACGAGATTGAAAAAATGACCAAGGTTACCCTTTTTGACCTGAAGCTGAAGCCGAGAAACGCCAAAAACAGCCGCCCCAAAGCCTGCGGCGGCAAGGAAAAAAATTGAGGAGACGCCACGAAAGGTTGCCATGAAAAAAATATTCATTCTTTTAATCAAATTTTACCGCAAGTTCATTTCGCCTGTATTGGGTCCCCGCTGTCGTTTTTATCCCAGCTGCTCCCAATACGCCCTGGAGGCTGTCAGCAAATACGGTGCGCTGAAAGGCGGCTGGATGAGCGTTAAGAGAATTTGCCGCTGCAACCCGTGGAATCCCGGCGGATATGATCCTGTAAAATAGTGGAACAGGAGGTGAAACCCAAGCCGTAAAACGGTTTCGGGTAACTACTATTGACTACCTTTGTCGGTACTTGCGTCGAAAAGATATTTGAGCTTACGCAGGCCATAGGCTTTCCCAGCTATGCCGCAGCGATTGTTATCATAACGATTATCATCAAGCTGATACTTTTCCCGCTGAACCAAAAACAAATTAAATCTACGAAAAATATGCAGGTTATTCAGCCCCAGGTTATGGAGCTCAATAAAAAATACGCCAATAACCCGCAGAAAAAATCCGAAGAGTTGATGAAGCTTTACAAAGAGTACAACATCAACCCCATGGCAGGCTGCCTGCCGCTGCTTATCCAATTACCGATTATCATGATTTTGTACCGCGGTTTGCTGAACTTCACACCGGCAAACCCCGACCTTTACACATTGTTCGGCGTTATCCCCCTGGGCGACCCGCCGTCAGGTCTGGTTATCCCGGTAATCGTTGCATTGGGTACATTTTTGCAGAGCTTTACTTCGATGGGTATCCCCAAAGAATCCATGCAAAAATCCATGATCATCGTTATGCCTTTGATGATTGGGTATATGGCAACAAAATTCCAAGTTTTCATTTGCCTGTACTGGTTTACTTTCTCCATCCTCGGTGTAATTCAGCAAATTATTGTCAACCGCGGCTTAACTCCCCAGTCCGGAGCTGTCAGAAAAGAAAAACAAGCGGCTGAAAAAACAGGCGAAAAAGACGGCAAGCAAGCCGAACAAATCGCCGAAAAAACCGAAAAACAATCTCAAAAAGGCAAAAAGAACACAAATACCAGCAAAAAGAAAAAATAATAATTAAAAAATCAAATGTCAACATACATATTTATATAATATTTACAGCAGAATTTTGTTTTTTAATTTTTTGTTTATAAACAATTTTTTCCGATTGTGCCAAAGGAGGCAAAGCGAATATGAAAAGTGTGGAAAAAAGCGCCAAAACCGTCGATTTGGCTGTTGCCCTCGCCTGTGAGGAACTGGGCATTGCCAGAGAAGACGCCGAATACGAAGTGCTTGATCCCGGTTCCAAAGGCGTTTTGGGGCTTTTCGGCGGCAAAGACGCCGTTGTCCGCGTGACATTGCCCGACAACCCCGGCGAAGACGCCGTTAGATTCCTGGAACCAATTTTTGAAAAATTAAAGGTTCATCCCACCCACAGCATAGCAGAAAAAGACGGTTCCCTTTGGATCTCTTTTTCCGGCGAACGCCTGGGCGCCATTATCGGCCGCCGCGGCGAAACCCTGGACGCCCTGCAATATCTGACAAACCTGGCTGTCAACCGCCAGTTTGAAGAAAAAACCAGAATTATCCTGGATGTTGAAGGCTACCGCCAAAGCCGTGAAGAAACCCTGTCCAACCTTGCCAGAAAAATGGCTGACAAAGTTCGCCGCACCGGCAAGGACGTTATGCTGGAACCCATGAGTCCCCACGAAAGACGCATCATCCACATTGCCCTGCAGGACGAAAAAGGTATCAAAACTTTCAGCCTGGGCGAAGAACCCTACCGCAAAGTCGTTATCAAAAAAAGCTACAATAACGAACGGGGCGAAAGAGGCGATCGGGGCGACCGAAACGACAGAAGAAATGACAGAAGAAGCGACCGCAGCGAAAGAGAACGCCACGAACAGCAATAAGGCAAAACAGCAGTCGTTTTTATCTGCTTAATTCATTAAATTTAACAACAGCAAACGCTTATGATACTTTGTATCATAAGCGTTTTTTATTTCTATTTTTTATTTCTATTTTTTATTTCTATATCTTATTTTGCTTTTAGCTTCATATTTTAAGCTGCGCCCTTGCGGCGAACAATCAAAAAAACTCTGCGGCTCGCCTTTTGCCCGCTGATTTCAATTTTCCCGGAACAAAAAAACCTCTGTATCTTCTCTCTGTATCTTCATTATTTTATTTGAATTTTATTATATATAATAAAATAATAAAACTTTGGCAAAACCCCTTGACAAACCAAGGAAAATATAGGAAAATAAACACTGTTGTTTAATAAACCTAAACTTTATGTTTAGCTTTTCAATACAAAATTGCGGTGATAATAAAACACAACAAAAAGTTTAACACCACTAAACATATTTTTCGGGCAGACAGCCGCAAAGCCCTTTTGCGGCAAGGCTTGCGCCCAAGGAGGTCTATATGGACATTGGTGCAAAAATCAAAGATATTCGCGTGCAAAACGGACTGAC
>JAHZFN010000002.1:22896-23998 GCA_019421315.1 Peptococcaceae bacterium
GAGGAGCTGGCGGACCGTGCGGAATTAACGAAAGGTTTCATCTCGCAGCTGGAGCGCAATCTGACTTCCATCTCCATCGCCACCCTGACAGACGTTTTGGAATGTCTCGGTACAAATCTTCAAGAATTTTTTAGCGACGCCCAAGAAGAAAAAATCGTTTTCGGGGCAGAGGATTTTTTTGAAAAGAACGATACGGAAGCGGGCATCAACATCCGTTGGATTGTTCCCAATTCCCAGAAAAACGACATGGAACCAATCCTCATCACCTTGGCGGGCAAAACCAAAACCGCCCCCGACGACCCGCACCCCGGCGAAGAATTCGGCTACATCCTAAAAGGCAGTGTCGTCCTGCACCTGGGGCAGAAGCAGTACAAAGCCAAAAAAGGCGAATGCTTTTACTACCGTGCCGATACAGCCCATTTTCTGGAAAACACTTCCGCCTCGCCCGCCGTCATTCTCTGGCTCTCCTCTCCCCCCATGTTCTGATTTTTTTGACGACGTGGATGGTTTTAAACTTCGGAGGTACGGACTAAACGCTATTTTAACTCGGTTAAGTCTGTTATTGCGCATTCGTTTTTGTTATCTGATTGCTTGGCGGTAGCGTGCTGAGTTAAATTATAGTTTTTACGACGTGGATGTCTTTAAACTCCGCACAAAGGTCAGAACGAAGTTTAACAAGATGAAGTCGAAAAAAAAGGAGGTTATAGATATAATATGAACCAACTAATCCGCTTGGAAAATGTCTGCAAGGACTTCGGTGCCCGCCGAGTTTTGCATAACATAGATTTATCCATCAAAGAAAATTCCTTTCTGACACTGCTGGGACCTTCCGGCTGCGGCAAAAGCACCATGCTGCGCCTTATTGCGGGCTTTGAACAGCCAACGGAGGGCAACATCTATCTGGACGGCAAAGTAATCAACGATGTGCCGCCCCACAAAAGACCCCTCAACACAGTGTTCCAAAGATATGCCCTTTTTGATCATTTGAATATATACGACAATATCGCTTTTGGACTGAAAATTAACAAGGTTCCCAAGGACGAAATCGACAAAAGGGTCAAGGATGTTCTGCACCTGGTTAATTTGGAGGGCTACGAAAAAC
>JAHZFN010000021.1 GCA_019421315.1 Peptococcaceae bacterium
TAGTTTTCGGCAGAGAGCAAGGCGTTATCAAAGAAATAATCAAAGACGGCGCCGATGCATATGAAAAGGTGGAAAAGGCTTTGGGTATCGGAGGTGATTCCGATGAAGCATAAGGGTCTTGGCTTTGCGGCGGCGGTGGTTACTTTGCTTTTGATTTGGCAGGCGGGAAGCCTGGCTTTGGATAAACCGTTTTTGCCCACGCCGTGGGTGTCTTTTAAGGCTTTGTTTTCTGTTTTGGCAGACGGTTCGGTTTGGGCGGATTTGGCTGTCAGCGCTTTCCGTATTGTTACCAGCTTGCTGATTTCCTTGCTGGTCGGTGTGCCGCTGGGGCTTTGGACAGGTGTCAACAAAATTGCCGACAAGCTGTTTTCGCCCATGCTGTATTTGCTTTATCCCTTGCCAAAGGTGGTTTTTCTGCCCATTATTGTGGTGCTTTTGGGGTTGGGCAATCTGCCGAAAATAGTTTTAATCAGTTTGGTCATCGTTTTTCAGATTATGGTTACAACCCGCGACAGCGCAAAATCCATTCCGAACGCATCTTTGCTGTCCATACAATCGTTAAATGCCGACAAGAAGCAGATTTACAGGCATTTGATATTGCCGTATTGTCTGCCGTCGGTTTATTCGGCGCTGCGGATTTCCATAGGCATTGCCGTGGCAATTTTGTTTTTTGCCGAAACATTCGCTTCAACGGACGGTTTGGGGTATTTCATCATGGATTCCATGCAAAGACGCAGCTATGATTTGATGTATGCGGGCATTATCGCTATGGCTTGTTTGGGAATTTTGCTTTACAAAATGATTGATTGGCTGGAAAACATCACCTGCCGCTGGCGGAAATATCAATAAATTAAGTTCTTTGCAGAAAACATAAACATATATGTAATAGGGTATAAAATGCTATGAATAAAGAAAAAACGAAAAGCTTTATCAACGCCTTTCGCCCCTGGACGCTGTATACGTCGTTGGGAGCGGTAGGCTTGGGAGCCGCCTGGGCGTATCATGACGGCTTTTGGAATTGGCTGATTTTTATTGTTGTTTTGGCAGGCGGTTGTCTTTTGCAGGCCGTCAGCAATCTTTTTAATACATACGGCGATTTTGCCAGCGGCATCGATAATGTTGAGAATTCTGTCCGTTCGCCAGAATTGGTGCAGGGCAAGCTGCAGCCCAAAACGGTGCTGTATATGGGTTTTGGCTGTATATTGGCAACCTGCCTGCTGGGTATTTATCTGCTTTTTGCCGTTGATTGGAAAATTTTGATTTTCGGTGTGATCGGCATTGTTTTTGCTTACGGCTATACCATGGGTATGAAATATAAATATCACGGCTTGGGTTTGATTTTCGTTTTCATTTTGATGGGCGAAATTATGGTTTTGGGCAGTTACTATGCTTTGGCGAAAACTGTTGATTGGTGGCTTTTGCTTATAGCTGTTCCCAACGGCTGTTTGATTACGGCTATCTTAAACGGCAACGAGCTGCGGGATTTTTACAGCGATAAAGCCGGCAATTTGCAGACGCTTTCTGTGAAGCTTGGTTACAATTTCAGTTTTCGGCTTTATCAGTGTCTGCATATACTGCCTTTTGTTTTTGTGCTGCTTTTGGTTTTGGGGCGAATACTGTCTCCGTGGACCTTGCTGGTGTTTTTGCTTATTCCCGGCCTTGTCAAGGTGATAAAGAATATGTATAAATCCAAAACCGATAAGCAGGCGAATTTGAATTTGGTAATCTATGCCTGCAAATTCCACTGGCATTTTATGCTTTTGATGATTCTTGGAATTTTGCTGGGAGTTTTTATATAGGAGTTTAATATGACAAATCAAGAAAAAATCGGCGTTCAGTTTGAGGGCAAGGAAAACTATGTACAGGAGGTTTTCGACGATATATCGCCTTTTTACGATAAGATGAACAATATCATGACATTCGGTATGGTGAAAGGCTGGCAGAGCTTTTTGATGAAAAAAACCTGCGTGCAAAAGGGAGATTCTGTTTTGGACGTGGGGACGGGGACAGGCGAAATGGCATTCGAGCTGGCGGAGCTGGTCGGTGCGGACGGACATATTACAGCTTTGGATTTAAGTCCCGATATGCTGAAAACCGCCAAAGCCAAAGCCGAAAAGCTGAACTTGCCCTGCAAGGTGGATTTTGTTCAGGGCAATGCCCTGGCTTTGCCGTATGAGGACAACACATTTGACGGCGCTACCTCAGGCTTTGCTCTGCGGAACGTCAACGATATTCAAAAGGCGGTTTCCGAAATGCAGCGTGTTGTTAAACAGGGCAAAAAGGTGGTTTGCATAGAAATTGCCGAGCCTAAGTTTATTTTGTTTAAAATTGGTTTTAGAATTTATTTTGGCAAAATTGTGCCTTGGATAGGTCATTTTTTTGATAAAGGGGTTTCGATTCAAGGCAGACAGCCTGCCTACACTTGGCTTCGGGATTCCTTCAAAGGCTTTCCTTACGGCGAGGATATGGCGAAGATTTTCCGCACCGCAGGTTTGAAAAACGTCAAGTATTACGCCAAATGTCTGGGTTCCGTTAATATTTACGAAGGAACGAAGTAAGAAGTCGGCGTTACGATAAAATTTACGGCAAATTGCTGAGATTATATCGGCATTATGCCGCCGAAACAGTTTTTGAAAAAATACTACATTAAACATATGCCGATAATTTGCTTTTGGGTCGCATACCGGCAAACATCATCACCGAATTTGAAAGTGAGTGGCAGTAAAAAAATAAAATAAAGTATTTTTAATGTGCAAAGCAATTTGCCGAAAATAAGCTGACTACCTCCGATAATAAAAAATTATCGGAGGTAGTTTTTTTTGTTATACACAATATTAATATGCAGATAATCGGTGGTAAATTTAAAATTAAGATTAGCCTTAAAAATTTTATAGCAAAAGCAGTATTTATCAATATCTTTGCGCTGTTTGAAAAAACAGGATATTTGTGATAAAATTTTAGTAAATAAATTTTGTTATTAAAATATGCTTGTGATTTAATTAGGGGCGGTGCAAAGATTATGAATAGATATTTGAA
>JAHZFN010000201.1:0-2640 GCA_019421315.1 Peptococcaceae bacterium
TTTACTGCGAAAGCAAAATTTACCTGCGGTGAACTGCGCCCCATTTGTTGGGAGTAACAAATGGGGCGTTTTTTTTATGCCCGAAAACGGAAAACGCCGGAAATATTTTAATAACGCCGAACGGGACTGCTAAAGTGCGGTGGGCGCGGTGGGCAATGAAAAAATCAACATATCTGCCCCTTTAACAGTAGGTTTTTGCAAAAAATATAGTAAAATGCAAACAAATGTGTTATAATAATTAAAATTAATATGTATAACTATACCTAAAAAGCGATTGTAAGCAAATTTACCGTTGAAACCGGGAATTTCTGCCGAAACGGCGTTTGGTTTCAGCGTTTTTGGCTGCGGCGCAGTTATGCAAAAAATATTAAAGAAAAAATATGAATTATGCCGATAAATCGGCAAGTGATTTACAAACAAATTAAGATATGAACAAAAATTGAGGTATAGACAAAAGCCGATAGCGGAAAGGAAGTCTGCATTTTGAACAATAAGCTGGTGGCGGAAGTGATAGACAAGGAAAACAGAGTTGAACTGAAAATAGATTTGGGCAGCGATATGGAGGCCTTTTATCTTTTCGGGGAAAGCGACGAAAATTTGAATTTGCTGGAAAAAGGCTTGGGCGTGCGGATTGTGGCGCGGGGCGACGAAACGACAATTATCGGCAGCCGCCCGCAGGTGCTTTGCGCCGAAAAGGTTCTGAAAGAGCTGCGCCTTTTGGCAAAATCGGAAATTGTGGTAACTCCCGCTTCCATCAACTACGCCATTGCCATGGTGCAAAAAGCGGCAGCCGCCGAAAATTCCGAAGCAATCAGCTTTGGGCAGCTTTCCCGCAGCATTTTCACAACCCCCAAGGGCAAGCAGATTAAGGCGAAAACCCTGGGGCAGAAAAAATATCTGGACGCCATCGGCCGCCACGACATTGTTTTTGGCATAGGACCCGCCGGCACAGGCAAAACTTATTTGGCTGTTGTCTGCGCTGTCATGGCTTGGAAAAAAAGAGAAGTTGGCAAGATCGTTTTGGTGCGTCCGGCGGTGGAAGCAGGCGAAAAGCTGGGTTTTCTGCCCGGCGATTTGCAGGAAAAGGTGAACCCGTATCTGCGGCCTGTCTACGACGCCTTGGACGATGTTTTGGGAGCGGAAACCGCCGCCAAGCTTTTGGAACGCAATGTGATTGAGGTTGTGCCGCTGGCATATATGCGGGGCAGGACATTGGACGAAGCCTTTATCATTTTGGACGAAGCCCAGAACACCACGCCCCAGCAGATGAAGATGTTCCTCACCCGCATGGGCATGGGCTCCAAAACCGTTATCACGGGGGATATAACCCAGATAGATTTGCCGAAGGGGCAGTATTCGGGCTTGCGCCAGGCGGAAAAAATTCTGAAACCCATCAGCGAGATAGCCTTTTGTTATCTGACGGAGCTGGATGTTGTCCGCCATCCTTTGGTGCAGAAAATTATTGAGGCTTATGAAAAACAGGAGCTGACGGCAAAAAAAATCGAGACCTGCTATGAAGCGAATTCTTCGGTTGAAGCGGAAAAGCAGTAAGCGGTTTGCGTAAATTAAAATAATTAAATTAAAATAATTAAAATAAATTGGGGATTGGCAGTATAGTTTGTTAAAGAGGGCAAAAGAGCTTTGCCCGCTGCGAGGGAAGATAAATGAACAAAAACAAGCAATATGAAAAAGAAAAGGTTTTTCGCCTGCCCAGGCTGTTGGCGGCCTTTTGGTGGGTGATTGTTGTGGCGGCGGCATTTTTGATTCTTGCCGTTGGTATGCGTTCCGGCACCATGGATTTGACAGTCGGTCAGTATTCGCCCAACAACGTGTATTATTTCGGCACGTCCGTAACCTATGTCAGCCAGCAGCAAACGGAAAACGCCAAAGAGCTGGCTGCGGGGGAAGTCGGCAATATTTACAAAACCGGCGATATGGTTATTGTCAATGTGCATAAAGAGATCGACGAAATATTCGACGAGCTTTATGAAGTAAAGGTTAAAACCAATTTGTCTCAAGATGACAGATACAGCCAGATTGCGGCTGTTTTCAGCGGCAACATCTCAAACAGCGCCATCGAATATTATCTGAGACTTTCCGATTTGGAAAGAAGCCGTTTGGTAACATATTTAAAAGATACCATAACCGACGGTTATTCCGAGGATGTTGACGAACAAGGCATCGAAAAGATGACCGAGGACTTGAAGTCTGCTGTTGAACAGTCGGGATATGACGACACCGCCAAAGAATTTTTGACGGATATTATTAACATTTTGGATTTGCCCGCCAACAAAATTGTTGACGAACAGGCAACGGAAAATGCCGTCAAGCTGGCAAAAGAAAATATTCAGCCGATTCAGGTTACAGTCAACCCCGGACAGCTGATTATCCGCCGCGGCGAAGAGGTTACGCCAACCATCATGGAAACCTTGCAGGCGGTTGGTTTGGTTTCTCAGACGAACCAATGGCTGAAATACGTGGGTGTTTTGTTTTTGGTTATCTTGTGCTTTTGTGTGGTGCGGGCATATTGTTCCACCTTGGATTTTTCCGATGACAAAAAAGAACGGAGCATTGTGGTGCTGACGTTGCTTTTGCTGGTAACCTTGGTTATCGGCAGACTGATTACTTTGATCTCCGTCA
>JAHZFN010000201.1:2650-9794 GCA_019421315.1 Peptococcaceae bacterium
GATTTTGCGTCCGATTTAATGCTGGGGCTTTTGGTTCCCGTGCCGGCATTCAGTCTGCTGGCGGCTTCCCTTGTCAACAAGCGGGCGGCGATTTTGGGAACAGTTGTGGCGTCCATTTTCATCGGCATTATGTGCAGCGGTCATATGCTTTATGTTATGGCATCTTTGCTGGGCGGTTTGGTTGGTGTGATTGAAACTGCCAAAATGGATCAGCGCAACCGTTATTTGGTAATTATGCTCTATATTTCGGGCGCTTACTGCCTGACCTTGCTTTCCTGGAGCTTTATCTGGGGTTATTCCCTGCGGTATATCAGCTTTGGCTTGATTATGTGCGCTGTCAACGGCGTATTGTCTGTTGTTTTGGCAATCGGTGCTTTGCCTATGCTGGAAAGCTTGTTTGATATTACCACCAGGGTGCATTTGCTGGAGCTTTCCAACACCAATCATCCTTTGCTTAAAAAACTGATGATTGAAGCACCGGGGACTTATAATCACAGCGTTTTGGTGGGCAATTTGGCGGAGGCCGCCGCCGACGAAATCGGCGCCAACGGGCTTTTGGTGCGGGTTGCGTCGTATTTCCACGACATCGGCAAGGTTAAAAGACCTTATCTGTTTATCGAAAACCAAAAGGGCAACGACAACCCGCATGATAAACTGCGCCCGTCTTTAAGCACCTTTATTATTACCTCTCACCCCAAAAACGGTGCCGAGCTGGCAAGGAAATATAAGCTGCCCAAAGAGATTATCGACATAATTTTACAGCACCACGGCACCAGTCTGGTGGTTGGTTTCTACAAAAAGGCACAGGCGATGGAAATTGCCAAAGGCGGCAAAGCGGAGAACGTCAGGGAGGCGGATTTCCGCTATGCGGGGCCTGTTCCCCAAACCAAAGAGGCGGCTCTGGTTATGCTGGCGGACAGCTGTCAGGCGGCCGTTATGGCGATGAGCAACCCGACCAGGGGGCAAATTGAGGGCAGAGTTCGGGAGGTTATCAAGGGTAAGCTGAACGACGGACAGCTTAATCAGTGCGACTTGACCTTCCGTGATTTGGATATTATCGCCAAGACCTTTGTCCGTGTTTTGGCAGGCGTCAACCATAAAAGAATCCTTTACCCCGACCAGCTGGAAAAAGAGCTGAAAAAACGTCAGCAGGAGGAAAAGAAGCTGCGGGACAACAAAAACAAGGTTGCCGCCAAGAAAATTCTGGACGAAAACCACAAAAACGGCAGTTTGATTTATGCCAACCCTGTCGCTATGGAAAAAGAAGTGGACAGGATTTTGGCGGAAAAAAATATCAAGACCGGCGGCTCGGCGGCTGTGAAAACCGCTCCCAAGGCTGAAGATTTGAATTTGGGAGTTTTCGGCTTGGCGGCAAAGGAAGACCATTTGCTGAACGAGAATACTCAAGAAAATAAAAATACTCAAGAGAATATTCAAAAAAATATTCAAAAAAATATTCAGTCGGCGGCAAATAATGGTGCTTCTGACGTCAAATCCCCCAAAAAGGAAATTGCCGAAACCAAAATTGCCGATGAAGCAAAAGTAAATTCGGCACCGCAGCAGGCGGACGGCACAGAGGAAAAAGCCAACAAAAAAACAGACGCTTAAAGCTGAATTTTTGTCAAATATTTAAGGAAAAGAGAGAGAATATGAAACTCATCATAGACAACAGGGCGGCGCAAAACGCCTTTCGGCTGACTCCGGAGGAGGTTCGGGCTTTGTACAGGGTGGCGAAAACCACGCTGGCAACGGAAAACAACAAAAGAAAACAGGGTGATATTCCCAAGTCCGTTGTTATCAGTCTGATTTTGACGGGCGACGAGGAAATTCATAAGTTAAACAAAGAATATCGGCAGGTTGACCGACCGACGGATGTTTTGTCGTTTCCTTTGTATGAGGCGGCGGAACCGATTATGCGGGGAAGTTCCCTGGGCGATTTGGTAATTTCCGTTGATACCATGACAAGGCAGGCGGCGGAATACGGACACAGCCGCCAAAGAGAGCTGTGTTTCCTCTTTGTGCATGGTCTTTTGCATTTGCTGGGGTATGACCACGAAATCAGCAAAGCCGAGGAAAAGGCGCAGTTTGACCGCCAGGAGGAGGTTTTGCAAAGCCTGGGCATTAACCGATAAGCCGCACCTGGTTTGAATTAAAGACAAACATAAAAAAATTAAAAGCAGAGGATAAGCGTAATATGGATTTAGATGCATATTTTGGCCACAAAGCAGTGGCAGAGGATTATAAATCGGGTTTTGTCGGCATTATCGGCAGACCCAACGTTGGCAAAAGCACCCTGATGAACCGCATTTTGGGGCAGAAAATTGCCATTATGTCTGACAAACCCCAAACCACAAGGAACAAAATCCAGGGCATATATTCGGACGACGAAATGCAGGTTATTTTTCTGGATACCCCCGGCGTACATAAGCCTCAGCACAAGCTGGGCGAATACATGAACAAAGCTGCCACGGGCATGGTGGGCGACGTGGATATTATTTTTTATCTGATTGACGCTACTGCCAAAATCGGCGGCGGCGAGGAATTTATTGCCGCTCAGCTGAAAAAAGCCAAAGCGCCCGTTTTTCTGATTGTCAATAAAATCGACTTGATTCAGCCGCCGCAGGTGCTGAAGGTTATCAAAACTTACAGCAGGCTGCTGGATTTTGCGGAGGTTGTGCCTGTTTCCGCCTTGAACGGCGAAAATGTGGACGAGCTTTTGCTGACTTTGAAAAAATATCTGCCCAAAGGACCGCAGTATTACGACCCCGACCAAATCACCGACCAGCCCGAAAGGGCGATTATGGCAGAGATTATCCGTGAAAAAATTTTCCTGAACACCAGAGATGAAATTCCCCATTCCGTTGCCGTTGCCGTAACGGAGTATTCCGTGCGGGAAAACGGCGCTTTGTACATCGGAGCGGCGATTTATGTGGAAAGGGAAAGTCAAAAGGGCATAATCATCGGCAAAGGCGGTAAAATGCTGAAAGAAATCGGTTCTGCGGCACGACCCGAAATTGAAAGTCTCTTCGGCAACAGAGTCTTTCTGGACTTGCGGGTTAAGGTCAAAAAGGATTGGCGTAACAAAGATAACCTGCTGAAAAACTTCGGCTACGACAAAAAAGATTTATAAAAAACTTTGCAAAAATTTATAGAAGTTTCGGTGGTTGAAATTCGGAAAATTATAAATATAACTATCATATAAGAAATACAGAAAAGAAATACAGAAAAGAAATAAAAAAATTTTGCGGCTTTGTTTAGCCGCAAAGCAAAAGAACCGAGGAAAAAATGGATATTCGTTCCTTAACCAGCGACGCTATCATTCTGCGGGGCAAGGATTACGGCGAGGCGGACCGCATTTTGATTGTTTTGACCAAGGAGGCGGGAAAAATGCCCGCCATCGCCAAAAGTGTCCGCAAACCCACCAGCAAGCTGAAAGCGTCCACCCAGCTGTTTTCATACAGCCGTTTAAACATCAACAGAAGCAAGCGAAGCACTATGGGCGTTGTTACCCAAGGCGAAACCATCAACAGCCTGATGCGCCTGCGGGAGGATTTGACCAAAATCGCCTGCGCCTCTTATGTGGGGGAAATGGTGGATATAACAATGCCCGACTACAAGCCCAACAATCAGATTTTTTTGCTGACTCTGACTGCCCTTTCCGTTTTGGAAAAGGTGGACGACCCCTACATCGCTCTGCGTTTTTTTGATTTGCGCCTGCTTGCAGTTTTGGGTTACAGACCCCGTTTGGACGAGTGCCTGACCTGCGGCAGAAGCAACAGAAACAGCGATTTTATCCTTTCGCCGTATCGGGGCGGTATTATCTGCAAAAGCTGCCGCAATGCGGAAAACGGTATGCCTGTCAGCGGCGCCTCCATCGCCGTTATGGAAAAAATGCTTTCCTGGGATTTGCGGCGGCTTTACAGCCTGCGTTTAAGTGACAGTCTGAAGGCGGAGCTGGACAGAGCGCTTTTTTACTATATGGATTATCATCTGGACAAAAGCGCCAAGGCGAGGGACGCTCTTTTTCAGTATTTATAAATCGGTGAAATAAAAATCAAAACGAACATATTAACGCCCTTTTTAGGCAAGAATATAAATAATTAGAAAAAAATTTTAGTGTAGATTGTTGTAAAGGAGGCAATGCCATGACAAACCAAACAGAAAACAGACCCGAAATGGATTTTTGTGAAAACCAAACTGCGGCGGGGGCAGGTCAAACCGCAAAGGCGGCGTTGGAAGAACGCTGCGGCGCCGACGATAACCTGCAAAAAATCGACGAGGTTGCGGCAAGAACAGGTTTGAGCTTCAGCGAGGCAAAGGATTGTCTGGAAACCTTTGATTACGATATTGTGGAAACCTTGGCGGCGATCGACAGAGAGAAAAACAAGGAAAACGCCGAAGCCAAGCAGCGGATGAAAGAAAAATATGACGATGCCGTGGATTACGGCAAGGAAAAATACGAAAACTTCAAGGATTTCAGCAAAGAAAAATATGCCGACCTCAAAGATTTCGGCAAAGACAGCTATGACCAGATTAAAAGCAAAATCGAAAGCGGCGATGTGAAAATCGAGCTGGATCAGGTTTACGACAAACTGAAAGATGTCGCCACCCGCCCCGTGCAGGTTACATCCGACGGCAAAAAAATTCCCGCCGGCATTTTGGGTGCCGGAGCAGTTTCGTTGCTGTTCGCTCAGCACAAAGGCAAGACCTTGGCGGCTTTGGGTTTGGGCGCCGTCGGTGCCTGGGCGATGAAAAAGCACATGGGAGATGAAAGCCTGGCGGCAGGCATTAAAAGAGGCGTTGAAAAATTCACGGACAATCTTGCCGACTCTTTTAACGGATTGACATCAAGCAATGGCGATGATAACTGCTTTATCATTACAGTTGATGACGATTTTACACCGTCTGTGGAAGTCGAAAGCATTGAGGATACCGACGCTGAAGCTGAAGCCGCCGACGATTTGGCGGCAGAATGCGGCTGTGATACGGCAGACGAAGAGCAATAAAGAATGTTTTGCAGCCTCCAAAATAAGCTTAAGCGGATAAAATTTGCCAAATAAAAGCCGGATGAAAAATTTTAGGGGAAGCTTTGCGGAAAAATCCGCCGAAAAATTAAAAAGCGGAAAATCCACCGCAAAACATTGACAAAGACGCCGCCTGCTGATAGAATGAATGTGTATGGAATAATTGCCGAAGTTTTTCTGCGGGAAAAGGCGGCAATTTGCTTTCCGCCAAAACTAAATATAAGCTATGATAAAGATAAAAAATGCTTGTTACAGCGAGCCGTGACGGTGCAAGACGGCAAAAAGCAGAATGGCACTTTGGAGCTTTTTCGGTTATAAACCGTTACCTTTGAAAGTGGATGCAAAATTTACAGAATTGCTTTTTTTATTTGTTTTGTTTAAATTTTGCGTCAAACAGGGTGGAACCGCGGGTTTACTCGTCCCTGTCAGCCTTACGGCTGACAGGGCTTTTTTGTTTTTGTCAGGCAAAAAAAGCAAGCAAAAAATATTTAAAAATAAAAATATAAGAAAAAAACATTAGGAGGAAAATCATGAATTTTCAAGAGTTGATTTTAAAACTTCAAAAATTCTGGGGCGACCAAGGCTGCATTATTCTCCAGCCTTATGATATGGAAAAAGGTGCAGGTACCATGAACCCCGCAACCTTTTTGCGTGCATTGGGTCCCGAACCCTGGAATGTGGCTTATGTTGAACCCAGCCGCCGCCCGACCGACGGCCGTTACGGCGAAAACCCCAACCGCCTGCAGCATTACTTCCAGTATCAGGTTATCCTGAAACCGTCTCCCGACAACATTCAGGAAATGTATTTGGACAGCCTGCGTGCTTTGGGTATCAAACCCGAAGAACACGACATCCGTTTTGTTGAGGACAACTGGGAATCTCCCACACTGGGTGCCTGGGGTCTGGGCTGGGAAGTTTGGCTGGACGGCATGGAAATCACCCAGTTCACATATTTTCAGCAGTGCGGCGGTATCGACTGCAAACCTGTCTGCGGTGAAATCACGTATGGTATCGAACGTATCGCCATGTTCATCCAAAATGTGGACAGCGTTTACGACATCGAATGGGTAAACGGCATTACTTACGGCGACGTTTATCATCAAAACGAAGTGGACTACTCTACCTACAACTTCCGGGTTTCCAACGAAAAAATGCTTTTCCAATTGTTTGATATGTATGAAAAAGAAACCGTGGCAGTTATCGAAAAAGGTCTGGTTCAGCCTGCTTATGACTATGCCCTGAAATGCTCCCACACCTTCAATCTTTTGGACGCCCGCGGCGCCATCAGCGTTACCGAACGCCAAAGCTACATCGCCCGTGTGCGTGAGCTGGCAAAGCTCTGCGCCAACGCTTATGTTGAACAAAGAAGAAAACTGGGATACCCCATGCTGAAAGACGAAAAAATCCGCCACGAGCTGGGTTTGGACAAAGAAGTTGCAGAAGATAAAGGAGGCGACCGATAATGGCAAAAGATTTATTGTTTGAAATCGGGATTGAAGAAATTCCTGCCCGTTTTATGGCACCTGCTTTAAAACAAATTGAAGACATTATGACAAAAAAACTGGCAGAAGCCGGTTTGGAATACAAAGCCATGAAAACCTACGGCACACCCCGCCGTTTTACACTGATTGTGGAAGATTTGGCAGAAATGCAGGCAGACATTGTGGTTGAAAGCAAAGGTCCTGCTAAAAAATCCGCCTTTGACGCCGACGGCAACCCAACCAAGGCGTTGCAGGGCTTCTGCCGCGGCAAAGGTGTGGAAATTGCCGATTTGGTGGAAAAAGAACTGAAAGGCGTACCGTATATGTATGCCGTTAAAGAAGTTAAAGGTCAGAAAACCGCCGACATCATTGGCGAAATGCTGCATGATATGGTAGGTAAAATTTACTTCCCGAAACCGATGCGCTGGGGCTACGGCGAAATGCGTTTTGCACGTCCAATCCGCTGGGTAGTTTTGCTGTTCGGCGAAGATTTATTGCCTATCAATTTGGGCGGTGTGGATTCCGACCGTTACAGCAGAGGTCATCGTTTTTTGGGCAGTCAGCACGTGGAAATCAAAAATGCCCAAACCTACGAAGAAACACTTGCCAAGGAATTTGTTATCGTTGACCAAGATAAGC
>JAHZFN010000202.1 GCA_019421315.1 Peptococcaceae bacterium
CCGCAGATTTCTTCTGGCGTTGGGCTCCAGTTTTTTCAAAGTGTCCTGAAATTCCTTTTGCAAGGAAATCAGCGCCCTGTTTACAGCTTCATCGTCGAGTGGAATTTCTCTGACGGGTATCAAAGATAAATCGTCCTCATAGGGTTCTTCGGAACACTGGGTTGCGGGATTAAAATATCTGATGTTTTCAATTTCCGTATCAAAGAATTCAATTCGCAAAGGTCTTTTGCCGCCGACAGGAAAAATATCCACAATTTCGCCGCGCGCCGCAAAAGTTCCCGAAACGTCAACCATTTTTTCCCGCAGATAACCCATATTGCTCAGCTTTGCCGACAATTCGGAAATTTGGATTTCCGCCCCGACCCGCAGAGAAAAGTGCGCCTTTTGAAAAATCTGCTTCGGCGCCAGCCTGCGGCAAATTGCCTCAACGGGAGCCACTGCCAGAATTTTTTCGCCCTTTGCCAAAGCACTCAAAACCTCCAGACGAGCCGTTACCAGCTCCGCATTGTGAGCAGCAACGTCAAAAGGCAGCAACGCCAAAGACGGAAAAGCAAGCACCTTTTCCTGCGGCAAAAGGGCAGACAAATTCTGCACCCAAGGCTTAACGTTTTCCTGCCCCGCCACCAAAATCAAAAGGGAGCTGCCGCCGTTCATATACAAATCCGCCGCTGTCAGAGCTTTTGCGCTTTCCGGCAATCCGACAATCATCGGTTTTTCTTTGGCATTCAGGCTTTCCCGAATTCTTTCCTCCGCCAAAAGCCCGTGCCAAGTTTCCAAAACTCTTTTTCGCATTTTTTTCTCCGTCTTACATCATCTGTTAAAGCTGTTATCCCAACGCAGATTAATCCGCAGTTTTAAACTTTTTTTAAACTTTTTTCAGCCGTTTGCAATAATTCCCGCAAACATTTGCCCAACCCAAACAGTGTTCGGCAACTTTAACGCATATCAATAACTTCTTATTTTTTTAATTCAAATTTTTTTTCTTGATTTTTTTCTTATTTATCAACGAAAAACTTTTTCAGCATTGCCAAAAATTTAGGATCCTCCGTCCTGTCCTGCTTTTGAGCAGACTGATTGTTTTCGAAAGTCTTATCGGACTTGTTGTTCTCGCTTTGACTTTTATCCTCTTTTTTGGCTTTTTTCTCGGCATTTCTTTGCTGCTTCGGCTTTTGGGCGCCTGTTTTGCCGTAACCGTTGTAAACGTTCATGGTTTCTTGGGTTCCGTTCTCCAGCCAATAAACCGCCGCTTTGGCGGCAACCTCAAGGGCAGGATTGATTTTTTCCAGTTCCTCGGCTGTAAAAGGCTTCAGCACAAAATCCACCACAGTATCATGTACAGGGTGGTCAATGCCGACTTTTATACGGGAAATCACGTCGGTTCCCAAAGAATTTATAATATCACCGATACCTCTGTGTCCGCCGCCGCTGCCTTTTTTCTTGATTTTCAGCTGACCGCAGGGCATATCCATATCGTCGTAAATCACCAATAAATCAGTCAAATCCAATTTATAAAAATTCATTGCCTCCGCCACTGCCAAACCACTGCGGTTCATATATGTCAGCGGCTTCATCAGTATAATTTTTTCACCGTTAAAATTGGTTTCGGCAATTTGCGCATGAAACTTTTCCTTTGTAAAATCTATATTCAGCTTTTCGGCAATTATATCTGCCGCCATAAAACCGATGTTATGTCTGGTTTTGGCATATTCGGCGCCGTAATTGCCCAAGCCAACGATTATCTTCATATGTACACCTCTGTTTTTCTCATTAATTTTTATTGTCGATAATTTATTATTATACCATATTTGATATTGCTTTGTCATTTTTTCTTTTTGTTTTTTCGGTCAATCTTTCGGCAGTAAACCGCTTTTTACGGCATTTTTTTCAAACACTGTAATTTAAACCGCAAAACAACGGCGTATGCGGGGAATAAAAAAAACAGCAAAGCCGCCCGCTGCAAACGTCACGGCAATCTGCCGTTAATTTACCGATTCAGAGTGAATTTTGCTGTTTTTATTAATCCGAAAATCGAGGAAAGCCGCAGTTTACGCCTTGCCCATTGTCACAGCCCCGCAAAAGCGACCACAGCTCCGTTCAGCAAGGTTCCCGCCAACCCCAAAGCGCCGCTTGATACCAAAGTCGGGATATTGACAGGAATGGCAAAGCCCGTTACTCCGCTGCAATAATTGACCAAATACAGAGAGCCGAACCCCAAAACAAAATTTCCCAAAACCAAGAAAAAACTGCGGCCGATACTTCTGCCCATAGCCAAAAATACCACAAACAAAATCACAGCCAATATTGCCCCAAATATCGTCACAGGCATTTTTATCACTCCCGTTCCTTTTGTTCGTCCTTTAATTGATTATATTCCAAAAACTCTCCAAACATTACTTTTTTTTACGACGCAGATGGAGTTAAACTTCACAAAATTGGTCTGTTTGCTATTTTAATTCGGATAAGTTTGCTTATACTCTGTCTTTTGC
>JAHZFN010000203.1 GCA_019421315.1 Peptococcaceae bacterium
AAACTCAATAATTTCGTTAGCCTGAGCAACTCTCTTGTCTGCATCGGCAGACAGCAAATTATCCAAATAATCCTGAATTTGCGGCAGCTGCAAAAGCCTGTAACCGTAAGCTGCAGCGTTTTTGCATTTATATCCCGCTTTGCGTACAGATTCCGCCGCATTACAATTCAAAACATACTGCCGACAAAATTTAATCTGCCTTTCGTTCAACGCTCTTCCCAAATTCAACACCTCCGTAAGCCTTAGGCCGCCAAGATAAATACCGCCAAATATTGTCAACAGACGGCTTTCGGCAGCCGTTCGGCCGCATTTTGTCCGGCGACAAATAACGGTCGAATGCAATCAAAAAATTTTTATCCATATTTCAAACCGCCCTTGTTTCCATAAAAGAAACCCAAAACTTAAAAAAAATCAAAATCACAACATTTTCACCACAATTTACTTCTTCAAATCCGCACGGCAACTGCATAACCTTTTCGACACCCGACGACAACTTACGACAAACAACCTGCTATTACCATGTTTCCGTTTGCGATACCACAAATATATCACAACTTTTTCACTCTGTCAACACTATTTTTAAAAATAACTATTGATTTTCTTTTTTGGAAACAGTATAATATTATCAATGAGGTGATTAAATGAACTGCATAAAACAACTCCGCGAAAAACACGGCTTAACCCAAACAGAGTTAGGCAAAAAATTGGGTGTGGAGAAATCGACAATTTCCAAATATGAAAAGGGCAGTCTGCACTTAAACGCCAAAACCATCGCCAAGCTCTGCGATATTTTCAATGTTTCGGCAGATGTCATTCTGGGACGCATCGACAGCCCGCAAACAAACAACAACATACCAAACTCAAAAACAGATAACACACCCGAAAATAACAACAAAGCAGCAAATAACGAATCCTACAAAAAAATTGTCAAAAAACTTCCAACCCTTACTCCAAAGGAATTGGAAAAGGTTTTGCGAATTTTGGAAATTATGCATGAAGACGAACTGGAAAAAGGTAGCTCAGAATAAATCAAAATCCTTTTTAATACCAACAAATAAAATTTATTTTAATTCAATGACACTTATTGCTTATTTTCAAATCCGCTCAAATATTTATTTTGCGATACCAACAAAATAAACTTCGCTGAACAGCTTAAGGCTTTGCGCAGTTTTTTCTGCTTTGTTGCATTTTGGTTATATTACAAAAAAACGACTATTATAAATTAATAGTCGTTTTTGTAATGCCCAAGCATCGTAATATATAATTATAATTCATGCAGTCAATAATCAATGGCTTCTGAATTATTCCCGTCCTTTCGAAACCAAGCCGGGTCTTGCCGCCGCCAGCAATTTGTAACAAACAAAGAAAATAGCGGAATTTAAAGCAGCTTTGATAAAGTTAAAGGGAATAATAGCGGGAATCAATGCCGCAACAACAACGTCCTGTGGCTGTCCGTAAACATGAACTGTAATGATCAAATTAAGCGGTATCATAACAGCCGTCATTGCCAGAGAACCGCAAAGCAAACCGATAACCATACCTTTGTTTTCGCCCAGCATATGTTCAACCTTAGCGGCAACATAATAAGAAACCAAAACCAAAGTACCGCTGGAAAGAAAATGCATCAAAGCGCCAACCAAACCATCGCTACTCAAAAGCAACCCCTGAAGCAAGCTGACAGCCGCCAGTACCAACAAACCGGCTCCCGGTCCGAACATAAATCCCGATAAAATAATCGGTACATCGGCCATATCGTAAACCAAATACGGCGCTGCGGGAAAAATCGGGAATTTAGGAATAACCAACAAAAAGATAATGGATAAAGCCACCATCATCGCCATTCCCGTCAACTTTTTGGTAGAAGATTTAACACTCGTTGTCATTGTTCCTGCTGCAATTTTGCTCATTTTTAAATCTCTCCTTTTTTTGTTAGCTGTCAACAAAAAAAAGCCCTGAAAAAATCAGGGCACGAAAGACAAAAACCATATAATTATGATTTAAACATCTTCTTCCATCCGGACTATACCGTCGGCTTTGGATTTTCACCAAATCAGCTAAAACGCTCGCGGGCTTATGAGCAAAAACGCTCAAATACCGCCGGTGAGGAATTGCACCTCGCCCCGAAGACAGCTATAATTTATTACAAATCTATTATATTACATTTTTTTTTACATTGCAATACCATATTAAATTTTCAGATTATTTTCAAAAAAGCTTATAAAAAGCCGCCGTTTTCCGTTCATTACGAAAGCGGCGGCTTTAAATTATTATAAATCAACAAAATTAACGCCGATTATTTTTCCATAAAATTTTCAGGATTGATGGGATAAGCCGAACAACGCTTAGCCTCATCAATATAAACGTAAGCATTTTCCAAAGGCGTCATAATGGGGCAATCGCAGCCTGTGTTTATGGAAAATCCTTTGGGACTGTCATAACAATCACGGAAGCATTTACGCACAGCCGCACGGATGCTTTCGGGAGTTCCCAAATGAATTTCGTCAACGGGGCTGACATTGCCTGCCAAAGCAATGCGGTCGCCAACCAAAGCCTTGGCAGTCTTCAAATCGACCACATTGTCCAAACTGATACCGCCAAAACCGCAGTCCGCCATCAAAGGCAAAATAGCCGATGTATCACCGCAAATATGGCAGCTTACAGGCATGGGGCTGACAGTCCTGCAATGCTCAACCAACCGCTTGGCATAAGCCTGAGAAAACTCGGCGTAATGCCTGTGGTTCAAAATAGTACCGGAAGACATCGGGTCGGCAATAACAATGGGAACACCGTCCCGCAGAAAACCTTCGCACATCTGTTTTAACCCCTGCAAAGTAAATTCCAACAAATGGTGAAGCTGTTCGGGCTTGCGGTGAATTGCTTTTAAAACATTTTCAGGCCCGTATAAAGCGCAGGCGCAGGTAAAAGGTCCGGGAAACATCATGCTGACGCCTACCTCACCGCCGATTTCCTCCCTGATAATATCAAGAGCCTGTCTGCGCTGAATACAAATCGGATCTCTGTCAATAGTCAGGTTTTCAATGGCAAGGTTGTCAACATCCGCCAAATTTTTCAAAGGCGCTTCCAACATTGCCGGAACATCAAATTCAGGATTGCTCATCTTGGCGCCGAATACCTCACCCATGCCCATCAAGCCGTATTTGCAGCCAACACCGTCAATACCAAATTCTCGGTAAAGAGTAATCTGCACCTTGGCGGCGTTTTCGGGCGTTGCGTTTTCATCTCTGCGTCCCAAATCCGTCAGTCTGTGGGCGGCAGAGCCGAACATCATACCGATAGGCTTTCTGTCAACAGCCTCGCCCTTGCTCAAAGCTTTTTTTCTTTCCAAAGGCGTCATCTGATCCTTAAATGTCAATTTATCACTATACATAACTCACCCTCCAATTAATTAATTTAACCATCATAAATCAAGTATACTCTTGTTAAAACAAGCCGTCCAATAAAAACAATTTATTCATATAAAAGATTGATAAATAAAATTTATACTAATTAGTAAAATTAAAACCGCAGAACCTTCTCACTCCGAAAGCTCTGCGGTTTTCTCGCTGTATTCATGGCAATTATAATATTTGCCTCTGTCAACCCACATATATTTTGTCGAATCAAATCCACTCTGTAAATAGCTGTTTGTCTCATTCCTGCCTTGCTTTCAGTTTTTGATAAGTCATTTTGCCGACGCAGTAAACAATGGGACCGATAATCAAACCGAGCGGATTAAATCCCATTATCAAAAAAGCCGCCAAACCGCTTACTATCTCCTCCAAAGCGGTAATGCCAATGCTTTTGCCCACCACAAAAGGCTCAATAATCTGCTTCACCACCGAAACGGCAAAGCAAACCACAGCCACGCCAATCCCCAAAGTCAAATTATTGCAGGCCAAAATCGCAGCCGCCGCCCAAATACCCATCGGCAAGAGCAAGCCGACCACAGGCAAAAAATCCAAAATTGCCAGCCCCAAGGCAATAAAAAATATCCCGATAAAATTTGCATAATCGACAAAAACATAATTCAAAACCGAAAGCCCGATCAAAAGCAAAAGAAAAACAACTCCCGCCATAATCAAATGAGATTTCAGCCAACTTATGCCGGTGCTCATAGTATCGTCGGCAATATCCAAAAAGAATTTCCAATTCATAACCCAAAATCTCCTGTCAGTCCCACATTATATCAATGCGTGAAAAAACAAATATCAATCACGATATAAAATTTTTCAAACACAGAATACTTTCCATATTTACATATCCATATTGACATAATTATATTTCAAATAATCACTTTTGGCAATACCAACAGAAAATTTACCGCCGCAATGCGATTATGCAGCAAAAAAAACCATAACTAATACCATAGAGCGCAGACAAACCGATTAACTACAATGCCGTAATTACGTCCAAACTTATTGTTTAACCTCGGAATACAGAGCCAAAGAATCAATAACGTCCAGCCAACACTCGTCGGAAATACCGATATCACCGATCAGCACGTAACTGAAACCGTTTTTCTGCCAATCAATCCGAATACTACCTATACCATCCTCGCAAGCAATAACTCCCTGCCGCAGTTCCCTGCCGTTTGTGTTGTCAAAATCGTCACCGCCCTGCCTCCGCATATAATACTTTAACTGCCTGCCTCCGTTTACATAGCAAACACCTGCCATGCCGTTTTGATTAAAAGCAGTCTCAAATTTGTAACCGTCGGGCAAAGACGTAGGAATCTGCAAGGCAAAATCCAAACTTGCCGCCATAGCGCCGACAGAAGAAAAATAAAGCATACCGTTAGCCTGTCCGCTGTTGCCGCCTCCGCCGCTGTTGCCGCCAACAGTCTGGTCTTTTTTGTCATCACCGCTGCCATCGTTACCCTGAGCAGAGTTTTCACCGCCGTTTTGCCCGCCTGCCTGTAATTTTTTGTCATCAACATTGCTTTCGTTTTTGCCGCTGTTTTTGTTGCTGCCACCGCTGTTCGCTGCCGTATTCCCATCGGCTAAAGCAGAACCTTCGGGCAATGAAGAAGCCGACTCAATATCAGCGTCATATATAACGTCCTCCTGCCCGCTGCCATGCGTATAGCTTTCTCCGGGCAGGGAAGCTATGGGAACAGAATTGTCATCGCTATTCATAACATGACCAATAATGCCAACCAACAATAAAACGCAAACGGCAACCGCCGCCAACGGCTTGTAATAGCCCAAAAGCCGCTTTGTCAAAGTCCGACCTTCGGCGGCACAGGAAATTCCCGACATAATCCGCAGCTCCATCTCGCTGTCAATTTTGATTTTTTCCATTACTTTGTTGTATTTATTCATCGAAATCATATTCCTCTCTCAAAATCTCCCGCAGCAGCTTTCTGCCCCTGCTCAGCAAAGACCTTACAGTCGGCTCCTTTTTGCCAAGCAAAGAAGCAATTTCCGCCGTGGCATACCCCTCTTGATAAAAAAGATGTATAACCTCCCTGTACTTAACGGGCAGTTTCTTAACAGCCTCCCAAACAAACTGCAATTCAGCGATGTCGTCGCCGTCCTCCGCCAAATCCGAAAAATCATCAGCCTGCAGTTTATTTTTGCGAAACCAAGCCGATTTCAATTTATTTTTGCTTAAATTGATTGCCACCCGCAGCAGCCAAGCCTTTTCATGCTCTTCCGATTCAAAAACCGCAGTAGAATTAAACAGTCGCAAAAAAGTTTCCTGCACAATGTCCTCCGCATCGTGCATATTGTGCAGATATGTATATGCGGCGCGCAAAACAGCGTCACCGTATAACGCTAAGGCCTTTTCTGTTTGTTCCAAAGCCTGCCGCTCCGACAAGCCTATGTGAGGTTCTGCGGAATTTTGCGGCAAAGCCGCCAAAAAGCCGTTATCCCATGCCGCATCCTTTGTATCATTCTCTTTTATTTTATTTTTATTTCCATTGAAAAAACTCAGCAAAACACTTCCGATATTTAACAACCCGCCCAAAATAACGTCCGCCAATATCGACTTGCGACAAACTCCGCTCAACAATATCAACACCTCAACTTTATGTATCTTCAAGCATAATCAAAGCTCTTTTACAAATTTAAAACTATTTTAAAATTATTACAGCAAACCCTCTCATTATATAATACAACTTTTTCGCCGATAATGTTGCAGTTTTGCCGTTTTTTCCATTAATCATAATCAATACCCGTCGAAAACAAAATTTTTTGCAAAAAAAAATAAAAATTAATGCAAAAAACGCAACATTTTGAATTTTTGAGTTGTATACATGATAGAGAACGAAAAAAAACAAACAAAAGTTCTCCGGTATATCAAAACATCACAATCACAGCAAACAAAACAAACTAAAAGCAGAAAAGGAGTGAAAAATGATTAATTCTGTTAATCTCAAACAAAAACTAACAGCAGGACTGGTAACATTGGCATTAACAGGCGCCATAGCTCTGCCCGCAATGGCGGCAGACAATATGGTTATCAGCCCAAACCCAACCGCAAATAATTCAATTTGCCAAATTTCGTTAGACGGGCAAAAAATCGACGGCAATCTGCAAATTATGGTGCCGCTCCGTGCCACAGCCGAAGCTCTCGGTTACAAAATCAACTATAACACAAACGATAACATTTCCGTTGTCAGCTCCGATACTTATATTAAATTGGCAGTCGGTCAAAACGCCTATACTTTCGTTGACGACATAAAAGGGGCAGACAGCGAAGCAATTAAATGCACCTCTGCAACCCCCGTTCAGCTGGATGCGGCGCCTTATATCAATAATAACACCGTTTACGTTCCCCTGTCCCTTTTCGCCAAAATCGACAGCTTAAACATCTCAGCAAACGACAGCACAATCAACATCGACACCAACCAAAACAATCAAATTTCCAATCCCATTACGGAACACAACACCTTGAGCGATTTAAACAAAGCTGTGGACTTTGATGTTTGCGCACCGTCCGTCACCCAATATCAAATCACACGATATGCGGATATCAGCCAAGAAATTGCGGAAATTGATTACACAGACCAAAAAG
>JAHZFN010000204.1 GCA_019421315.1 Peptococcaceae bacterium
GTCCAACTTTTTGCCGGAACATCACACAGACTTTATTTTCTCGGTGGTCGCCGTATCATTAAACTTAATCGGCTGTTTGATTTTGCTGCTGATTTTCGGTGTGATTATTTACCGCTGTCTGACCATCGCCTTTAATGCCGCCGATATGTTCGGTACTTTGATCGTTTCAGGCATTACGATTATGTTTACGTTCCAGATCTTTGTTAATATCGGTATGACCATCGGTATTATGCCCATTACAGGCTTGACTCTGCCTTTTATGAGTTACGGCGGCACCAGTATGCTGATGACAATGCTGGCTATCGGCTTGGTTCTTTCTGTAAACATACGCAGTCAAAAGCATATTTTTATTTAATACATATTTCATATTGCGTTTAATCCAAAAGCATTGTTTGTAACACAAACAATGCTTTTTTTGCTTTTCTGCGGTCTAATCCACAAAACAATCTCATACTAATTTTAAGACAGCAGTTGATTTTGTGTTGAGGTGATATTATGCAGAAAGTGCAAAAAAATTTGAAAATATTTGCCGCTTTGCCGTTAATGTTCGCTTTGGTATTGACGGCAGTTTTAGCCGCCGTCTTGACCTTGGCGGACAGCAATACGGCAGAAGCCGCTCAGCCGCCGCCTGTGGATGCGGCGTCTTATGTTTTGATGTCTGCCGATACGGGGGAAATTTTGGCGGAAGAAAACGCCGATGCGGCTCGTTTTCCCGCCAGCACAACCAAATTAATGACGATGGTTTTGATTATGGAGGCTCTGGAAAACGGCAGCTTAACCCTTGATGATCAGATAACGACAAGCGAATTTGCTTCCGGTATGGGCGGTTCACAGGTTTATTTGGAGGCAGGGGAAACAAGAAGTTTGAAGGAAATGCTCATCGGAATTGCCGTCGGTTCCGGAAACGATGCCTGCGTTGCCGTGGCGGAGCATATGGCAGGCAGCGAGGAAGCCTTTGTGGATATGATGAACGGAAAAGCCAAAGAAATAGGTATGAAAGGAACTCACTTTGTCAACGCCCACGGACTGCATGATGAGAAGCATTACACAACGGCGGCTGATATGGCGGCTTTGGCTTATTACGCTCTGCAAAACTATCCGCAGCTTTTGGAATATACCGGTATTTACGAGTATCAATTCCGCCCCGAACCCAAGCCGTTGGTTTTGTGGAACACCAACAAGCTTTTGAAATGGTATGAGGGCACCGACGGTTTGAAAACGGGCTACACATCAAATGCGGGCAGAAACCTGGTTGCAACGGCGTCCAGAAACGATATGCGACTGATTTCCGTTGTTATGGGCGTCCAACCGAAAAACGGACATTTTAAAGAAAGCATTAACCTTTTGCCTTACGCTTCTAATAATTACCCATATCACCAGATCTTTGC
>JAHZFN010000205.1:0-208 GCA_019421315.1 Peptococcaceae bacterium
GTTGAAGACAATTCCATTCCCGATGTACCGATGACACACCCGCAGGCAGCGGCAATATACAAATTGTATCGTGCAGGTATCTTGCAAGGCGATGACGCCACAACTCACAAATGCCTGCCCGATAAAAATATTTTGCGTTGCGAAGTTGCGGCAATCCTTACCCGTATGATGGACGTGGAAGAACGAATTTCTTTTACAACAGTCGGTG
>JAHZFN010000205.1:230-4684 GCA_019421315.1 Peptococcaceae bacterium
ACTCCCGGATACAAATTCCAATGGCAATACATCAATGATAATCTCAGTGACTGGGAAAACTGTAACGGTACTACCAGTCAGCAAGTAGCATATTCAACAGAAGCATTGCAGGTTAATCATTTTAAATATCACTATAAATATCGCTGTAAGGTAACAGATGAAAAAGGCAATGTAGCATATTCAACCGTCGCAACGCTTTCACACACAGCAATATCAGATATTTCTGTTGATATCAACAGAACAAAAGTTTTACCACAAAGAAGCGGTTCTTCTGTATATCTTGATGTTACTGTTAAGGGGGGCGTGGGACCATACAGCTATACCTGGCAATCTTATAACACAGAATCAAATACCTGGATAGATTGTCCAATGGGTTCTGATGAAACCTTTGCAGTACCGACGACAATCGACAATCAAGTAACCCCATCTACAAAATATCGTTGTAAGGTTTCAGATATAGCGGGAACTGTTACCTACACCAAAGAATGTACTGTATTTTACATTAATGCTATAGCTACACCGGAAAGTATTGATGCAAGAATAAACGACACTGTTACAATGAAAGTATCAGTAAATAATGCGGCTGGTTCTTGTACTTACAATTGGAAGTATTATAACTCTATTGATAATGAGTGGCACGACGCAGGATGTACAGCTGATACTTTTACAACAAAAATAAAACAAAACAATTCTTTGATTATTACTAAATATCAATGCATAGTTACTGATGTAAACAAAAACCAAATTTCAACTAATTCTGTAATGTTATCAGTTATCAAATAAATTTTTATTGATATGCATATAACAAAAAAAACAAAAGCAAAAATTTAATTTTTGCTTTTGTTTTTTGCTTAATTATTTGTTTTTCCATCACTCTGCCAATTTGGAAACGCCGAATAATATCTTCTTGATACCACAGGCAATGGCAATGCAGATTGGAAAAAACGGTGTAAAGGGTCCTGCCCAAAAGGCAAGGCAAGCCGTGGCAACCGCCAGACACCATTTAAAACCGAACAACGCAAAGAGCATATAGCAAAGCCAAACGGGCGAATAAACAACTGCCATAACAAACAGCAAAATAACAAAGGTTCGCCAGTCCTTACATTCGCTCCAAACATATCGCAAAAATTTTTTTACGGCAGCGGCGGCCTTGCCGCCCCAAATTTTCAAATAATTCATCATAAATTAAACTCACCTGCATTTCAACTATACTTTTAAGTCAAACCCTATCACAAACTAAATTTATTGAACTTTGTTTACATTATATACTGTTTTGTACAATAAAACAATACAAAGGCGGAATTGTTAATAAATATTTTATAATTACAAATTAATTTGCCGCAAAAAAATCCAAAGACAAAAGCCTTCGGATTTTTTATTAATAGTATCAAATTGTGCGAAATAATCGAAACAAGAGTGAAAAAAACGGTACATGCAAGCTCGGAATCACCCATAATACTTTGAATATTATGGGTGATGTCAATTTTTGTTGCCGCAAATAAATCCGGACGCTGTTTTTTCAAGCGTAATATAATTTCCTCTCAGGCATCCGAAATTGTGCAATAAAAAATGCTTGCTTTCGGAAAACAGACGGCGCAACAACCGCTATCGCCCATTTCCAATATATTTTGACCGCAAAATAATTATATTACGCAAAATATATTATTTTTTCGAATTTTCAAATTATTGTTAATATTTTAATATTAATATTTCAATTATATTTCAATTTTTAATTGCCTTTTAATAACCTGTAAATCAACTATCATTATTTTAACACATTTACCATATTATGTAAACATTATCGACAAAAAACAACAAAATATTTAATTTTTTTATCCATATGTATATTATGTAAATTTTTAATATCCAAAAAAGCCGCTTAAAATGACTTAAAGTTATCCTATAATCTCATTGCCGCAAATTATACCCATAACGCAAAAAAACTCCCGAATTTCACAATTCGGGAGTTTTTTTATTAGCAGTATACACCTTTTGATAAAATCCGATTTACAGATTCTGCAATTCGGCAATGCGTTCCAGCAAAGCCGCTTTTTTCTGAGCATATTCCGCCTGTTTGGCTTTTTCTTTTTCTACAACCTCTGCCGGAGCTTTGGCAAGGAAGCCTTGATTGGAAAGCTTGCCGTCCAAACGTTTCAGCTCTTTGTCCATATTGGCAATTTCCTTGTTGAGGCGAGCCAATTCTTTATCAATATCAATCAAGCCTTTGAGCGGCAGGAAAATTTCAATGCCTTTGGTATGGGCGGCCGCCGATTGTTCGGGAGCGGCAGTGCCTTTCGGCATAATGCTGAATTCGGCAACGGAAGCCAAGGTTTGAATGTAAAGCTTGCCCTGTTCCAAATATTCGGCGTTTTCACCGTCCGCAATAAAGATAGCGTCGGCTTTTTTGCCCAAAGGAACATTCATTTCGGCACGGACATTACGAATGGAGCGAACAACAGCCTGAATGGTTTCCATAGCCTTGGCTTCTTCGGCATAGCTTGTCATTTCTTCGGCATTGGGCCAGCGGGAAAGCATGATGGTTTCGCCTTCGTGGGGCAGCGCCTGCCAAAGTTCTTCTGTCAGGAAAGGCATAAAGGGGTGCAAAAGCTGCAATGTGGAGCTTAAAACCTTAATCAGAACTGTTTGAGCCGTATATTTTTCGGTCGGGTCTTCGCCGTACAGTCTGGGTTTAACCATTTCGATATACCAGTCGCAGAAAGAATCCCAAGCAAAATCATAAACTGCTCTGGCGGCTTCGCCCAATTCATAATGACGGAAATTTTCGGTAATAGCGGCTGTGGCGGTGCGCAGCTCTTCCAAAATCCATTTGTCAGCCAAAGTCAGCTTAACCTCACCTTTGTCCGCTTCGTAATCTTCAATGTTCATCAAAACAAAACGGCTGGCATTCCAAACCTTGTTGGCAAAGTTTCGGGAACCCTCCAGACGATCCTGTTGGAAACGCAGGTCGTTGCCGGGAGTATTGCCTGTAATCAGCATGAAACGCAGCGGGTCGGCGCCGTATTGGTCGATAATTTCCAATGGGTCGATACCGTTGCCGAGAGATTTACTCATCTTTCTGCCCTGAGCATCCAGAACCAAACCGTGAATAAATACTTCGTCAAAGGGTTTTTCTTCCATGGCAAAAAGAGCCGTAAAGATCATTCTGGCAACCCAGAAGAAAATAATATCGCGACCCGTTACCAAAACCGACGTGGGATAGAATTTGGCAAGTTCTTGGAATTTTTCTTCGTTGGGCCAACCCAAAGTGGAAAAAGGCCACAAACCGGAGCTGAACCAGGTATCCAAAACATCTTCGTCCTGGCGCAGATTATGACTGCCGCATTTCGGGCAAACGTCAACTTTGCCCTTGCTGCAAATAATTTCGCCGCAGTCGTCGCAATACCAAACGGGAATTCTGTGTCCCCACCAGAGCTGACGGGAAATGCACCAATCACGGATACCCTCCAGCCAACCTGTGTAAATTTTTTCAAAGCGTTTGGGAACAAATTTAATATCGCCGTTTTTAACAGCCTCCAAAGCAGGTTTTGCCAATGGCTCCATTTTAACGAACCACTGAGGTGAAATCAAAGGCTCAATAACGCTGCCGCAGCGATAACATTCGCCGACAGCATGTTCCAAATCCTCGATTTTTTCCAAAAGACCCAACTCGTCCATTTCGGCAACAACGGCTTTTCTGGCATCGTAACGATCCATGCCGTTGTATTTATCGTTGACGTTTTCGATTTTCGCTTCTTTATTGATAACGTTAATTTGCGGCAGATTATGGCGCAATCCCATTTCAAAGTCGTTGGGGTCATGGGCGGGCGTAATCTTCACACAGCCTGTGCCGTATTCCAAATCAACATAATTGTCGGCAATAATGGGAATTTCCTTGTTCATGATGGGCAAAATCAAGTTTTTGCCGATTTTGTCCTTATATCTTTCATCTTCGGGATTTACAGCCACGGCAACGTCGCCGAACATGGTTTCGGGACGGGTCGTGGCGATTGTCATATAGCCGCTGCCGTCAGCATACGGATATTTGAAATACCAAAGATGACAGGGTTTATCGCTGTGTTCAACTTCAATGTCGGAAATTGTGGTATGACAGTGCGGACACCAGTTGACAATGTAACTGCCGCGGTAAATCAAACCTTTTTCGTAAAGGCGGATAAAAATTTCCTGAACGGCATCGGAACAGCCCTCGTCCAAGGTAAATCTTTCTTTTTCCCAGTCGCAGGAGGCGCCCAAAAGGCGCAGCTGTTTGGTAATTCTGGCATGATACTGATCTTTCCAGTCCCAAACTCTTTCCACAAATTTTTCACGACCCAGGTCATATTTGCTGAGATTTTCTTCTTTTTTGATGTGTTCCTCAACCTTTGCCTGGGTGGCAATGCCAGCATGGTCGGTTCCCGGCAGCCAAAGGGTTTGGTGACCCATCATTCTGTGCCAAC
>JAHZFN010000206.1 GCA_019421315.1 Peptococcaceae bacterium
AATCGAAGGTGCCACCGAAGCAACATACAAAATTCCTACCGAATATGCAGTAAACAACCAAGGCTATCTTTGCCTTGTAACCAATACCGTTGACGGCGTCCCATATACGGTATCCACGCAGCTTTCCCGTGTTGATGTGAAATTAACCTATATTGATCCTCCGACCATTACAGAATTCTCTGCCAGCGGCGACGAATGTATGGAGGGCGAACAGGTCATTTCCTTTACCGTTAAGGAAGAGCATAAGGATTTTAAAGATAATTACGGTGCATTGGTAAAATGGTACCGCAATGAAACCGACAGCACCGAAGGCGGCACATATATAGGTAGTCACAAGATTCTCAAATCAAGTAATATGAATAAATTTGTTCCGCCTGCCGAAGATGTCGGAACATATTATTACTACTGCGATGTAATTTTAAATAAAGATACATTATCTGTTAACTATGATGTTGAACCTGTTACCGTGCGGAGTGAGGGTACTCTGAAAATCACTTTCAAACCGTACAGTGAAGTTATTACTCTGGACGGCTCAGGCACGGAAAGTGATCCTTATCTGATTCAATCCTATGACGATTTGCTGAAAGTCAAAAACTGGGTAAAAAGCGGCTATTCCCTGCAAAATCAGCACTTTTTGCTGACAACCGACCTTGAACTGCCAAAAGACTGGATTCCTTTGGGCGATGTCAAAGGTCTTGACAAATGGCCCGATCACGGCGATTGGCGCAATGCTACCCCCGACCAATATAAATTCACAGGTAAGGGTACAAACCTCCTGCCTTTCAGCGGTATTTTCGACGGCGGCAATCATCTGATTACCGTGGCGGAAGAAGGCTTGCCTCTGTTTGGCATTGTCCGCGATGCAACTATCAAAAACCTTAATATATACGGCAAAAAAATTGCAGGCACGGGCTTAATCGAAAACTACTTTGTGGACTACGGCAAAGATGGCGATTATAACACAGGCTGCCCCGATGCCGCCACTATTGAAAATGTAACAATTAAAGAGGGAACTTCCACCCGTTATTCAGGCTTTATCGGCGGCTTTGCTTCAGGCGCCAACGCTGTTGTTATCCGCAACTGCACCGTTGAAAAAGGTGTAACCATCGGTTATGACAAGAATATGCAGGAAATCGGTTCCTTCGGCGGTTATTTTAACGGCGTTGTAAGCAACTGTGTCAGTTATGCCGATGTTTACGGCACCGACTGTGTCGGCGGTTTGGTAGGCGGCAAAGGTCAGTCTATGGGCTCCTGCTCCATATCCAACAGCGAATTCTACGGTACAGTCAACGCAACAGGCCGTTACAGCGGCGGTATTTTGGGTGCAGGTTACTGGTCAAGCTCTGCCCCCAACACTCCCGTTGCCAGCGTCAACAACTGCCTGGTTGTTGCAACTGTTAACGGCGGCGAATATGTGGGCGGCGTTTTCGGCGGCGAACCAAGCTGTGAAGACTGTTGGGCAAACGGCAGCGGCGGCATCAGAGATAATGTGTTCTACGGAACACTTGCAGCAACAGGTGAATATAAAGGCGGCATTATCGGCTTTATGAAGAGCGTTAATGAAAACCAGTCTATCACCAATAACTATTATCTCGATACCTGCGGTGCAGACAAGGTGATCGGCGGCGTTGATATTTCCGTAGGTTTCGACACCGCCAAAAGCGGCACTTCTGCAACTGCCGAAGAAATGCAAAATCAAACAGTTACCAAAAAATTAAACGATTCCGAAACCGGTTACAGAAACTGGATCCAGGGTGAAAAATATCCCGTACACAGCGATAAAGCGGTAGCCTTTGAGCTTTTTGTCGGCGGTGAATACAAAAACGAATACTACATCGGCGATAACCTGAATTTGGACGGCATTGAGCTGACCGCAAGATGGTCTGACGGCACATTCACTCATCCCGATATCAAAGATGTAAAAATCAAGGGCTACAACAAAAACACCCGCGGCATCCAAACCGTAACCTTAAGCTATGGTGCGGCTAAGGCGGAAATTCAAGTAACGGTTTTGAAGAAACCCACAAGCGGTTCCAACACAATCAAAGTTTCTTTCACTCTGCTGGGTGACAGTGTACACGGTGACCCCACAGAAGCCACAGGAACTCACACCCTGAAAGACAAAAATTTGGAAACCTGGATTGAAAAAACCGAATATACGGTTGACCTGAACGCCACTGTTTGGGATGTTGTTCAGAAAGCTCTGAAAGATAACGGCATGACCTGCAAAAACCCGAGCGGCAACTACATTGAAAGTATTACCCGCAATGGCAAAACTTTGGGCGAATTCTCAAACGGCAATCTCTCAGGCTGGATGTACACATTGAACGGCAAACATCCTCTCTTGGGCGTTTCCGAACAATTCCTGAATAACGGCGACAAGATTGTATTCCATTACACAGACGACTACACCAAAGAAGAGGGCTCCGACAAATGGAA
>JAHZFN010000207.1 GCA_019421315.1 Peptococcaceae bacterium
CCGACGGCGTATGAAAATTTGCAGACCATGCTGAAAGACGCCAAGGCGGCGGGGCTGACCGTCAATATGCGTTCGGGCTACCGCAGCTTTGCCAGACAAACTCAGCTTTACGGCAACGGCAATAATATTTACCGTGCGGCTCCCGGTACCAGCGAACACCAAAGCGGTTTGGCGATGGATGTTGTCAACGGGGCGGGCGCTCTGGATGACAAGCTGTCGAATTCTGCCGAAGCGAAATGGCTGGCGGAAAACTGCTGGAAATACGGCTTTGTGATCCGTTACACCGACGAAAAAGCCGACATAACGGGTTATCCCGCCGAATGGTGGCATGTGCGCTATCTGGGCAAAACTCTGGCATATGAACTTTATTATACGGGTATGTGCTACGAAGAATTTTTTGCGGCCTGCGGCGGTGTGTCTGCCAATACGGAAAATGCGGCTGATACCGATAATGCCGACGGTGCCGACAATGCCGACAGTGCCGACAATGCCGACAGTGCCGACAATGCCGACAATGCGGCGCAAGACGAAACAGCTCGATAAACAGTTGTTAAATGGACTGTTATATTCACCTATAATAAAATACAGCAAAAAAAGCAATTTTCAGGCGATTTTTTGACAAAAAACTAAAAATCGCCTGTTTTTTTTTATAAATTACGGTGTCTGCGTCGGCAAAATATTGTAAATGCAGGCGGATTGTAGTATAATTAATTTTAATATCAAAAAATAATTGTTGGGTTTAAAACAGAGTTGCGATTGGGTTTATGTAGATTTGGCATATCGAAATCGGGGCGGAAATGCCGCCGCAATTAAGCGGATATACGAAAAGAGGACAAGAAGAGGATTAGAAGAGGGTTTAAGATATGAAATTGTTAAAGGAAAGAATTATCAAGGATGGTGTTGTCAAATCGGGCAACGTGCTGAAGGTGGACAGCTTTTTAAATCATCAGATGGACATTGATCTTTTCAACGAAATAGGCAAGGAGTTTAAAAGGCGTTTTGCCGAAGCTCCCATCAACAAAATTTTGACAATAGAAGCGTCGGGGATCGGCATTGCCTGCATTGCCGCCCAGTATTTCAACGTCCCCGTGGTTTTCGCCAAAAAGAGCGACAGCATTAATCTGGACGGCGAAATGTACCGCTCCAGAGTGGAATCCTTTACTCACAAAAGGATTTATGATGTGATTATGGCTAAAAAGTTCCTCTGTGCCGATGACCATGTTTTAGTTATCGACGATTTTTTGGCAAACGGCTGTGCTGTTGAGGGGCTTAGAGAAATTATCCGTGAGGCGGGTGCCACCTTGGAGGGCGTCGGAATTGTCATCGAAAAGGCGTTCCAGGAGGGCGGCGATAAGCTGCGGGCTGATGGCGTGCATTTGGAATCTTTGGCAAGGATTGCCGATATGAGCGACGGCAAGGTGCATTTTGCCGACTGAGTTTTGTGAATTGAAATCAGGCAGGTATCTTTGGGGGTGCCTGCCATTTTATGTTAAATTTGGGCAGTAATTTTTTTACTGAAAGGTTATCGGGAGGTTAGGCATGAAAACCGATGTTTTGATTATCGGCGGCGGTGCGGCGGGTTTGATGTGCGCTGTGGCTTTGAAAAAGCAAAATCCCGCTTGTTCCGTTGCCGTTTTGGAAAAGAATCAAAGAGTTGGCAAGAAAATTTTGGCAACGGGCAACGGTCGCTGTAATCTGGGCAACGCCTGCGCCTGCCCCGTCAATTATCACAGTGTGGCGGGGGTTGGCGCCGATTTTGCCGCTCCTGCTTTGGCGGCTTTTCCGCCTGAAAATAACGAGGCTTTTTGGCGGGAGCTGGGGCTTTTGGTGATAACGGATGAAGCGGGCAGGCAGTATCCCTACACCAATCAGGCGGCGTCCGTTTTGGATATTCTGCGGCTGAATCTGACGGCTTTGGGTGTAAAAGTGCTGACAGAGGTTCAGGTTCTGGGCATAAAAAAGAAAAAGGCTTTTGCTGTGAAAACTTCGGCGGGGGATTTTTTTGCCGACGCTGTAGTTTTGGCGGCGGGCGGTTTGGCGTCGCCGCAAATCAGCAATGCCGACGGAGTTTATAATTTCTTGTCGGCTTTGGGGCATGGCAGCAGCTCCCTTTTTCCTGCTTTGACACAAATCAAAACGGCAGGCAGTCTGCCCAAGGCGTTGAAAGGACTGCGTATACCCTGCCGTATTACTCTGCGGACGGCGGGCATTTCGGAGCAGAGCGAAACGGGCGAATTGCTTTTTGCCGATTACGGCGTTTCGGGCATTCCCGTTTTTCAGCTTTCCCGTCGGGTTGCGGCAAATTTCAGCTGCCCGAAGCCGCAAAATCAGCAGATAATCATTAACACACTGCCTCACCTGCCTAAAGGGGAAATTCTGCAAATTCTGCAAAAGCGCAGAGCGGCGTATGACCTGCCTTTGGAAAATTTCCTCTGCGGCATTGTCAACAAAAAGCTGGGGCAGCAGATTTTGAAAATGTGCGGTGCGGCGCCTTTGAGCCGCAGCTGCCGAACCTTGACAAAAGAGGAAATCGTCAGCTTAGCGGAGCTTTTGAAAGGTATTCCGTTGACGGTTACGGGAACGACCGGTTGGAAAAACGCCCAGGTTACGGCGGGCGGTCTTTTGACGGCGGATTTTGACAGCCAAACCATGCAGTCCAAGCTGATCGAGGGGCTTTTTGCCGCAGGCGAAATTTTGGACATCGACGGCGACTGCGGCGGTTTTAATTTGACATGGGCGTGGTCGTCGGGGCGTTTGGCGGCACGGAGTGCGGCGGAATTTTTGGCAGAAAGCAAGAAAAACGCCCAATAAGCGGGCGGCAATAAATAATTAAGAAACAAATACGAAAATAAAGTTAAGAAAGTTATCGGGAAGAAGATATGCTGAGGATTAACGAAATAAAACTGCCCCTTGACGGGGACGAGAAAGATTTGCGGCGGGCGGCGGCAAAGGAATTGAATATCGACAAAAAAAGCATTGCCCAAATGCACCTGCGGAAAAAAGCCGTGGACGCCAGAAAAAAGGATAATATCCGCTTTACTTATTGCGTTGATGTGGAGTTAAAGGGCGATGAAAGCAAGGTTTTGCGGAAATGCCGCAGTAAAAAGGTGGGCATTGCCCAAAATCGGGAATATACCCTGCCGAATCATGACAGAAAGCCCGAAAAAAGACCTGTTGTCGTTGGTATGGGTCCGGCGGGACTGCTCTGCGGTTTGATTTTGGCGGAGGCGGGCTTTAAGCCCATTTTGCTGGATCGGGGCGAAGCTGTTTTGCAAAGGCAGAAAACCGTTGCGGAATTTTGGGAAAAGGGCGTTTTCAATTCCCGTTCCAATGTGCAGTTCGGCCAGGGCGGCGCCGGAGCCTTTTCCGACGGCAAGCTGACCACCAACACCAAGGACAGGCGGAATTATCGGGTTTTGCAGGCTTTTGCGCAGGCAGGGGCGCCGCAGGAAATTCTGTATTTGGCAAAACCCCATATCGGCACCGACCTTTTGCTGGGCGTGGTGAAAAATCTGGGCGAAGGAATTGAGGAGCTGGGCGGCGAACTGCGTTTCAACAGCCAAGCTGTCGATTTTTGCCTTGAGGACTGCTCCGAAGCTTCGGAAGAAAATTACGGCAAAAAAATCTGCGGCGTTTGGGTGCAGGAAGCGGCAAACGGCAGGCAAACGAAATATAAAATAGAAACGGACGATGTGATTTTGGCAATCGGCCATTCCGCTTCCGATACCTTGGAAACCCTTTTTAATATGGGGTTGCCTATGGCGCAGAAGCCTTTTTCCGTCGGAGCCAGAATTGAACACAAGCAAAAGGATATTAATGAGAGCCAGTACGGCGATTTTGCCGAACACCCCGCCTTGGGGGCGGCGGACTATAAGCTGAGTTGCCATCTGGCGGACGGCAGGTCGGTTTATACATTTTGTATGTGTCCCGGCGGTGTTGTGGTTAACGCTTCCTCCGAAGATGGCGCCGTTGTAACCAACGGCATGAGCCGCCACGCCAGAAACGCC
>JAHZFN010000208.1:0-7811 GCA_019421315.1 Peptococcaceae bacterium
ATTCCTATTCCGATAACATCGCCTCTTATGTAAATAATATCCGCACCATCGAGGGCGGTTTCCATGAAATCGGCTTTAAGACGGCGCTGACCCGTGTCATCAATAACTATGCCCGCAAAATCGGGATGCTGAAAGAAAAGAGCGCCAACCTCTCCGGCGACGATATTCGTGAGGGTTTGGCTGCCGTTATCAGCGTCAAGGTGCGGGAACCTCAGTTCGAGGGGCAAACCAAAACCAAGCTGGGCAACACCGAGGTTAAGGGTATCACCGATGAAATTTTGTCCAGAGAGCTTTCCACCTACATGGAGGAAAACCCTGCCAAGGCAAAGTTGATTATAGACAAAACCATTCGTGCCGCCCGTGCCAGAGAAGCTGCGAGAAAAGCCCGTGAGCTGACCCGTAAACAAAATGTGCTGGAAAAAACGGGTCTGCCCGGCAAGCTTGCCGATTGCTCTGTTAAAGACCCAAGCTTCTGCGAGCTTTATCTGGTCGAAGGTGATTCCGCCGGCGGCTCCGCAAAATCGGGACGTGACCGCAAAACCCAGGCGATTCTGCCCCTACGCGGTAAAATCCTCAATGTGGAAAAAGCCAGACTGGACAGAATTCTTTCCAGTGATGAAATTAAAAATATGATCACAGCCATGGGAACGGGTATCGGCGATGAATTTGACATCACAAAGGCCCGTTACCACAAAATTGTCATTATGACCGATGCCGACGTGGACGGCGCTCATATTATGACGCTGCTCCTCACCTTCTTCTTCCGTTATATGCGGAAGCTGGTTGACGAAGGCTATGTTTATGTGGCTCTGCCGCCTCTTTACAAAATCAAAGCAAAAAGGGGCAAGGAGCTGAAATTCGTTTATGACGACCGTCAGCTGGAACAATTCTTCTACCCCGACAAAAAACGGGAAAATTACAGCATTCAGCGTTACAAAGGTCTCGGTGAAATGGATGCCGAGGAGCTTTGGGAAACCACGATGAACCCCGAAACCCGTACCCTGATTCAGGTTACCATCGACGACGCAGTTTACGCCGATGAAACATTCACCATGCTGATGGGCGACAAGGTTGAACCCAGACGGGAATTCATCGAAGAAAACGCTCAGTATGTAATGAATTTGGATATTTAACGGGAAAGGAGAAAATAATGGCTGAAAACTATATCGAAGGCAGCATTTTGCAAAAAGAGATCAGCTCCGAAATGCGCCGCGCTTATCTTGATTATTCCATGAGCGTTATTGTCGGCCGTGCCCTGCCCGACGTGCGGGACGGCTTAAAGCCTGTTCACCGCCGTATCCTCTACGGTATGTACGAACAAGGCGTAACGCCTGATAAACCACATAAAAAAGCCGCTCGTTCCGTCGGTGATATCATGGGTAAATATCACCCCCACGGCGATTTGGCAATTTACGATTCCATGGTTCGTCTTGCCCAGGACTGGGTAATGCGTTATCCTTTAATCGACGGCCACGGCAACTTCGGTTCTGTGGACGGCGACAAAGCCGCCGCCATGCGTTACACCGAGGCAAGACTGCAAAAGTTTGCCATGGAAATGATGAAGGACATCGAAAAGGACACTGTGGACTTTATTCCCAACTATGACGGTTTAGAAAAAGAACCCACCGTTTTGCCCTGCGCTTTCCCCAACCTGCTGTTAAACGGTTCTTCGGGGATTGCGGTCGGCATGGCAACCAACATTCCGCCCCATAATCTGGACGAAGTGGCAGACGCCGCCATCGCCCTGATGGACAACCCCGATCTGGAAACGGCGGATTTAATGCAATATATCAAAGGGCCCGATTTCCCGACGGCAGGCTTGATTTTGGGAACGGACGGCATTAAGCAGGCTTACGAAACGGGCAGAGGCTTAATCAAAATGCGTTCCAAAACCCACTTTGAAACCACCTCCCGCGGCAGACAGCGCATTGTTGTAACAGAACTGCCGTACCAGGTGAACAAAGCCCGTTTAATCGAAAAAATCGCCCAGATGGTGCGTGAAAAGAAAATTGAAGGCATTACCGAGCTGCGGGATGAAACCAGCCGTGACGGTATGCGTATTGTAATCGAGCTGAAAACTGACGCCATCGGCAAGGTTGTGCTGAATAAGCTTTACAAGCACACTCAGCTTCAGGATACCTTCGGTGTAATTATGCTGGCTTTGGTGGACGGCGTTCCCAGAACCCTCTCTTTGAAAAGCGTTCTCCATTATTACATTGAACATCAGAAAAACGTGGTTACCCGCCGCTGTCAATATGACCTGAAAAAAGCCCAGGAAAGAGCTCACATTTTGGAGGGCTTGCGGATTGCGCTGGACTACATTGACGAGGTTGTTTCCACTATCCGCAGCGCCAAAAGCACCGAGGACGCCAGAGGCAAGCTGATGGAACGTTTCGGCTTGACGGAAGTTCAGGCGCAGGCAATTTTGGAAATGCGCCTGCGGGCATTGACAGGCTTGGAACGGGACAAGGTGGAAAACGAATACACCGAATTGATCAAGCAAATTGCTTATCTGGAACAGGTTCTTGCCAGCGAACGCATGATTATCGGCATTATCAAAGAACAGCTTAATGTCATCAAGGAAAAATACGGCGATGAACGCCGCACCGTTATCACAGGCGACGAAGGTCAGCTGACCGATGAGGATTTGATTGCCCAGGAAGACATGGTAATCACCATCTCCCACACAGGCTACATCAAACGTATGAACCTGAATTCCTACCGTCAGCAAAGACGGGGCGGCAGAGGAATCACCGGCATGACCACCAAGGAAGAGGATTTTGTGGAACAGCTTTTCATCGCCACAACCCACCATTATCTTTTGGTGTTCACAACCAGAGGCCGTTGCTTCCGCCTGAAGGTTCACGAAATTCCCGAAGTGGGCAGGACAGCCAAAGGCTCGGCGCTCATAAATCTGCTGCCTTTGTCGGGCAACGAAAAATTGCAGACGGTTATTCCTATCAAGGATTTTGACCAAAAAGGCTACCTTTTCATGGCAACCCAAAACGGTATTGTCAAGAAAACTCCCCTTTCCGATTTCCACAGCCGCCAAAACGGCATTATCGCCATCAATCTGGACGACGACGACGATTTAATCGGTGCTCAGTTCACCGACGGCAACGACGATATTATCATATCCACCGCCCACGGCATGGCAATCCGCTTCAGCGAGGTTGACGTCCGCCCGATGGGTAGAGTAACCAGAGGCGTCAAGGGTATCACTCTGAACGAGGGCGACAAGGTTGTGGCTCTCTGCAAGGCCGCCGACCAGTCCTATTTGATGGTTGTTTCGGAAAATGGCTTTGGCAAACGCACCGAGCTTAACGAAAACAACTATCGCCGCATAACCCGCGGCGGCAAGGGTGTTTATACCTTGAAATGCAACGAAAAAACGGGTAACCTTGTATCTTCGGGCTTGGTGAAAGACGGTGACGAGCTTATGCTCATCACCAAAAACGGCATTATTATCCGTATCAACACAGACGACGTTTCCGAACAGGGCAGAATGACCCAAGGCGTAACCCTGATCAATCTGGCAGAGGGCGACAAGGTGATCGACGTTGCCAAGGTTGTTGCGGGCGAAAAATCCACCAAGAAAAAGGTTCAGGGCAGCGTTAAGGAAGAAGCGCCCGAAACGCCTGCCGAAAGCAAAAAGCAAATTGTCGGTGCTGACAGCGGCAAGCAGTACGCAGGCGACAGCATGGCGGCAAACCCCGAAAAAATGGCTGAGCAGATGTCCATTCTCACCGAAAGAGCCATAGCGGACGCCGAAGAACGGTCTGACGACAATAATTAATCTTAACGGAGTTAGGCTTAAAATATAAATTAAAAAACCTGTAAATTGATGAAACAGTTTACAGGTTTTTTTTGTCGGAACAGCGAATATTTTGTATAAAAGCAATCCGAAAAATTTTATTTGGCGCAGTCCTTAAATAGATTTTTATATTTTATAAAAAGGAACATAAATTGAAAAAATGAAAAATTTTAAGAAAAAGGCACGAAAAAATTTAAAGAAGCATTACAGGCTTTTTGTGATTATTTGCTTGGCGGCGGCTTTTCTGGGAGCTGAATTCACGAGTTCTTTGGTGTTTTTCAAAAACAAAGAAAGTGACGCCACACAAAATATTGCAGAAATTGAAAACGGCGGAACCGCCGCCTATTCGGAAAAGATGGCAGACGGCGGCGAAAGCACAGACCCCATAAAGCAAAATTTAAAGCAAAATTTGGATGAAGATTTAACCAAAGAAAAAAATGTCTTGGAAAAGGATTTTGATGCCGGTCTTAATATCGCCGCAGATAAAAATCTTGATAATAATATTAATCAAGATATTGACGAAATCACGACGGATTTGACGGCAAGCCTGCCGGGAGATGTTGGCTTGGCGGACGTTATTGCGGATATTTTGGAGGATAATTGGCAGCAGGGCTATGACAAGGCGAACAGTCTGATGGAGGCATATTCCCAAAAAACCGACGGCGCTTTGGCAAGGAGCAACGGTATTTTGGCGGAGGTTATCAACAGCATAACTTCGGGGCATATTACACTGCGCCTGGCGGAAACCGTCAATTCCGTTGTCAACTCCTCCCGTGTAACAATTTGGATTTTGGTTATTGTCGGTTTCAGCTTGATTTTTCTGTTTTGGATGTGCGTGCAAAACATTTTCAAGGTTATTTCAAGGCGGCTTTTTCTGGAGGCAAGGGTATATTCCGCAATTCCCGTTCAAAGGTTTTTCTTTTTGCGGGAGGCAAAAAAGTGGTGGAAAGCTTCTGTTTCCATGATGGCTGCCACAGTTTTCCAATATTTATGGTTTTTGACGATAATAGGCGGCGTCATTAAGCATTTTTCTTACTTTGCCGTGCCGTATATCATTGCGGAAAACCCTGATGTTTCGCCGCTTTCGGCGGTAAAGCTTTCTCGGACTTTAATGCAGGGGCATAAATGGCAATGCTTTAAATACGAAATGACTTTTATCGGCTGGTGGCTTTTGAATATGCTGACGGGCGGTCTTTCGGGCATTTTTTATTCCAATCCTTACAAAATGGCCGCCTTTTCCGAATATTATGTTGAAATCCGCAGTAATGCTGTTTTGCAAAACCTGCCTGGAACGGAGCTTTTGAACGACAAATATCTTTACGAAAAAGTACCGCAGGCAGATTTGGTCAAAGCCTATCCCGAGGCGGAAGCGGATGTTCAGCCTGTCAAAAGCAATCTGCGGGGATTAAGATGGTTTTTTGCCGAGTTTTTGGGCATAACCCTTTATTACGATGCCAAGGAGCAGGAATATCAAAAGCGGCAGGAAAAATATATTTTAAAGGAACGCTGTAAAAACGCTGTTGCGGGCTTGGCATATCCCGTTCGCCTTTCCCCCATCAAGCAGCGTGAACAGCGAAATTTGCTGGAAAGCACCCACTACATCCGTCACTATTCCCTTTGTTCGCTGATTATTTTGTTTTTTGTTTTTTCCTTGGTCGGCTGGCTTTGGGAAGTCAGTCTGCACCTGATTAATGATGGGGTTTTTGTCAACCGAGGTACTATGTACGGTCCGTGGCTGCCCATTTACGGCACGGGCGGCGTTATTATTTTGACAATTTTAAACAAGCTGCGGCAAAAGCCGACGGCGGAATTTTTCGGCATTGTGGTTCTCTGCGGCGCTGTGGAATATTTCACCTCCTACATTTTGCAGGTTACGGAGGGGCAGCTTTGGTGGAATTACTCAGGCTATTTTCTGAACCTGAACGGCAGAATTTGCGCCGAAGGGCTGCTGGTTTTTGCCATCGGCGGCATGGCAATAGTTTATCTGGTTGCGCCCCGCCTGGACAACCGGCTGCGCAGGCTTAATTCAAAGGCTGTTGTCTGCGTTTGCTTGGCGTTGGTGTTGGCGTTTGGCTGCGATTTTGTCTATTCCGTTTTTCACCCCAACAGCGGCAGCGGCATAACCACAGAGGCTTTTGATGACACTGCGCCGTCGAATTTTTCCCCAATATAACATAAAATTAAATTAAAAGGCATGATAATTTTTTTGTAAATTATCATGCCTTGTTTTTTTTATTAAAGCCTTGGGTTTTGCGGCTTAATTTCTGCCCAAAATAAGGGAAATCACAAACGCTACGTCCAAAGTGTCTGCGGCTCCGTCGCCGTTGGCGTCCGCCTGCAAGCGGTAAAGCATGGGAACCTTGACAAAATTCATATCTTCGGCATAGCCCTGATAGCCTGTGTATAAATCGTAAATCAGCTGGGCATCGTCAATTCTGATTTCACCGTTGCCGTTGGTGTCGCCGCTGCGGGTAATATTGGGGGCTGTTCCCGCCGTCTCGGTGATTTTTTCCAAAACATCAGCTTTGGCAACGTCGAACGGCGCAAAATAAAGATATTTGCCCGTTGTTTGGCAGTAGAACATATCATTGCCGTCATATTGATATTTAACACCGGCCTGCTTGCTTTCGGGCGTATATTTTATCAGATTGTAGCCGTTGGGGGCGGCGCCGTAATCGGCGGAATTTACTAAAACCACAGTTCCTCGGTTGTGGGCAATTCGCAGGTCAAAACTGATTTCGCCGTAAGCCGTTTCTTGCCAGGTATAGCGGTATATACCGTCGGCGGTCGGCGTTACCGCCTTGATAATTTCCAATGTGTAATCGTTTTCGCTTAAAGCGGGCAGTGCAATTTCCGCCGTTTTGTGGTCGGAACTGCGGCTGCAAACGCCTTGCAGAACCCCCTCCATTTCGGCAGTGGGCGCTGTTACGGCAGAGTAAACGTAATCATGACCTTTTGCCTGCAAAATTTCTCTCTTAACGGCGCCGCAGCGGCTGCAGGTGCTTTCGCGGCAGCCGTCTTCGGTGCAGGTGGCGTCTTTTGCCGTAGTCAGAACGTAATTGTGAGAAGCCGCAAATGTAATATGGAACTCACCGGGGGAATAAAGCCAGGCGCTGCTTGTGCCGCCGTTTACGGCAAGGCGCAGACCGTTGGCATCGGAATTTGTCAATTCGCCGTCCATCAGCCAGATAACCATCGCATCTTTCATCTGAGCGGACGAGAGGGAAATTCTGTAACCGTCGCTTGCCGAAACAACCTGCAATCCCGTCAGGCAGTACTCACCGAAGAAATTGGCGAAGAAATCCGTCAGCGCACTGCCCTTGCAGAGGTGGGTTTTCGTTTGCCCCGCGGAGTTGTCGACCATGGTGAAGTTTTGGGTTTTGGTGTATTTTTTCATTTCCGCCACGGTAACACTGCCCAACTCCTTGGCGGGCGTACCGTTGGCGTCGTAAACAGTGATTTTTTGTTCATTGTAAACATCGCTGGGGTCGGGTTTTTCGGAGCCGCAGCGGCTGCAAATATCGTTGACATAATTATGCCCCAAGGCTGCAATTTCCGTTTCGAAAACATCGCCGCAGGCGCAGATGTCGGTTATTTTGCCCTTTTCCGTGCAGGTAGCTTTTTTGGTAATTTCCGTTTTGTAAACATGGCTGTGGAAATTGATTTTCAGCACAGTCGGGTTGTTGATAATATCTTCGGCTAAAATATCCGTTATGTTTTCGGTCAGGTTTAACTGCAGGCTGCCTTTTTCGTCCCAAGTCAGCATGGAATTTTCAATGTCCGTTATGTTAAAAGACATATTTTCCGTGTAAACGTCAACGCTTTCTATCGGGCGGCTGCAGACGGCGAAATTTTGGACGGCGGTTTTCAAGGTAACGCCGTTTATACCGCCTTTATCCTCGGCAAAAGGCGCAAGGTCGGCGGCGTAAACTCGGCTGTTGCTGATAACGATATACGGTGTGCCGTCGTCTGCCGTTGTTCCGTCGTCAATCACGGC
>JAHZFN010000208.1:7821-9097 GCA_019421315.1 Peptococcaceae bacterium
CGCGGGCATATCATTTCCAAATCCACGTTCAAGGTTTGACCTTTGACAACAAAGCTGCCTGTGTAGGTGTTGTAGGATTTTGCTTTGACGGTGTAGTAATAGGTGCCGCCTGTCAGCAGATAATGGTTTGTGTCCACAGGCTCCATGATTTCGCCCATGCAGTTTTTAACCTCCGCAATGCCTTTGGCGGACAATGTTAAAATGTTTATGTAAACATGGCTGGCTTTGTTTTCCAGATACAAGCAGCGGGTTATGCGGCCGCCTTTTTCGTCGGCGGTAACCGTAAAAGAGCCGCTTTCGTCGCCGTATTTGTCGGCGGAAACCTTGTATTGGTAATTGCCCGGCTCCAGCTTGTAGCTGCCGTCTTTATATTCCTCAATGAGCTCGTCATTTTCGTCGGTCAGCAGAATTGTGGCTTTTGCCGTTATATTAACGCTGTTTTCGTTCAAAACTCTGAATTCCGTTGTGCAGACGTCGATGTCTCCATTCATAACCACGTCGATTGTTTTGCCGTTGGACAGTGTGTTGTCGGCGGCGTCGTCAACGGTAAAATCGCCCGTTGTTTCAAAATAACCGTCGGCGGTTACGGCATAGGAATATTTGCCGTTTCTGGTGCCGAATGTGCCGTCGGCGTTGCGGCTGATTTGGGAGCCATTGCTTTTGTAAACCTTAATGTCGGGGTTTTCCACGGCTTCGCCTTTGGTATTTTTTATAACAAAGCTTGTGCGGTAGGTTTGCCCCTGCAAAGTAATTGTCAAATTTTTGCTTTCGGTAATGGCGGAGAAAATACCCTCGGCAGTGTCATATTTCGGGGCTTGGGCGGTGTATATGTAACGCACGCCCCTTTGCAGTGTGTAGGAGCCGTCGGTGTTTGGTTGCAAAAGCTCGCCTTTAACGTCCTTGCCGTTTTGCTGAACAATTGTATATATTTCATAAGAGGCACTTTCCAAAGGTGTTCCCGCCTCGTTTTTAACCTGAACAGTCAGCTTTGCTTCGCCTGTTTGCTCGCCGATCAGCTTGTCCAGAAAAGCCGCAAAATCAACAACACCCCAGCCGTAGCCGATGTCCTGCCCGTTGATTAAGCCCTCGCCGCTTTCTGTGAAAACGGCGCTTTCTTTCAGCAGGTTCATGAATTTTGTTTGGTCAAGGCTGTTGTCGATGCCTTTGGCTATGGCCGCCAACGCCACGACCTCGGGGCAGGAAAAGCTGGTGCCGCTTGCCGTTTTGTAGGAGGCTGTGCTTTGGCAGTATGTACTGGTGATGGTGGAGCCGGGAG
>JAHZFN010000209.1:0-1478 GCA_019421315.1 Peptococcaceae bacterium
CTATTCCGGACGTTCCGTAATCGTGGTCGGTCCGGAACTGAAAATGCACCAGTGCGGTCTGCCCAAGGAAATGGCTTTGGAGCTGTTCAAGCCCTTTGTTATGAAGCGCCTTGTGCATGAGGGTCATGCCCACAATATCAAGAGCGCCAAACGCAAGGTGGAAAGAGTTGATCCCGTGGTTTGGGACGTTTTGGAAGAGGTTATTACCGAACACCCCGTTCTCTTAAACCGTGCGCCAACCCTGCACAGACTGGGTATTCAGGCGTTTGAACCTGTTTTGGTGGAAGGCAGAGCTTTGAAAATTCATCCTCTGGTATGTACCGCCTACAACGCCGACTTTGACGGCGACCAGATGGCAGTTCACGTTCCGCTGTCTGCCGAAGCCCAGGCAGAAGCCCGTCTTTTGATGTTGTCCTCCAACAACATCCTCAATCCGAAAGACGGCCGCCCCGTTGCCACACCCACCCAGGACATGGTTTTGGGTTCTTACTACCTGACCATGATTCGTGATGACAACGAATATGACCCCGAAAAGGTTCATCATTACTGCGACTATACAGAAGCCTTCCGTGCTTATCTGGACGGCGATCTGGATATTCACGACTGGATTGAAATCAGAAAACCCGACGAATGGGACACCATGTGGATTGACAACGAAACAGAGGTTCCGTTCCCCAAAGATGAAAACGGCAGATACAAAAGACTGGTTACCAGCCTGGGTCGTTTAATCTTTAACTATGAAATTCCCATCACCCGCAAAATGGGTTACTATAATATTGTCTGCGGCAAAAAAATGCTGGCAAAAATCGTTGACAGAAGCTACCGCCGTGAGGGTATCTCCAAAACAGCGGCTCTGCTGGACGGTATCAAAGCTCTGGGTTACAAATACTCCACCCGTGCAGGTATCACAGTCGGCGTCGGTGACATTCAAATTCCGCCGGAAAAAGCCACCATTATGGCTGCTGCCGACAAAGAGGTTCTGCGGATTGAAGACCAATGCGACATGGGTCTGATTACCGACGACGAACGCCATGAAAAGGTTGTTAAAATCTGGCAGAAAGCCACGGACGACGTTACAGCCCGCCTGATGGACAATTTGGATTGCTTCAACCCAATTTTCATGATGGCGAACTCCGGCGCCCGCGGTAACGTTCAACAGATTCGTCAGCTGGCAGGTCTGCGCGGTTTGATGGCAGACCCCTCCGGTAAAATCATCGACTTGCCCATTAAGGCAAACTTCCGTGAAGGTCTGACCGTTTTGGAATTCTTCATCTCCGCACACGGCGCCCGCAAAGGTTTGTCCGACACAGCATTGCGTACAGCCGACTCCGGTTATCTGACCAGACGTTTGGTAGACGTTTCTCAAGACGTTATTGTGCGTGAAGAAGACTGCGGCGACACCGAAGGCACATGGGTAACCGCCATCAAAGACGGCGAAGGCGTTATCGAAGATTTGGCAGAACGCATCGAAGGCAGAT
>JAHZFN010000209.1:1488-3058 GCA_019421315.1 Peptococcaceae bacterium
TCATCAACGACGAAACAGGCGAAATCATCGCCCACAAAGGCACAATGTGCGATTTGGACACTGCGGAAGCCATTGAGGCTTATCTCAAAACCAAGCCTGTGGAAGAACGCCGTGTCAACATTCGTTCCGTCCTCACCTGCCACACAAGCCACGGCGTTTGCAGCAAATGTTACGGCCGCAACCTGGCAACAGGCGGCTATATTGACATCGGTGAGGCTGTAGGCACAATTGCCGCCCAGTCCATCGGCGAACCGGGCACTCAGCTCACCATGCGTACATTCCACACCGGCGGTATTGCCGGCGGCGACATTACCCAAGGTTTGCCCCGTGTTGAAGAAATTTTTGAAGCCCGCAAACCGAAAGGTCAGTGCTTGATTACGGAATTTGCAGGCAGTGTTAAATATTACGAGGACGAAAACGGCCGCCGTTCTGTTTCCATCATCGGCGATGCCGACGACAACAAAGGTCAGCTTTTGGCAGAATACAAAGTTCCTTTCGGCAAAAAGATGTGTGTTAAAGAAGGGCAGCACGTTGAAGCCGGCGACCAGATTACAGAAGGTCCCATCAACCCCACCGATTTACTGAATATTGTCGGCCTTCATGGCGTTCAGCTGTACCTCCTGCAAGAAGTTAAAAAGGTATACAGAAACCAGGGCGTTGACATCAACGACAAGCACTTGGAAGTTATGATTCGCCAGATGTTGAAGAAAGTCAAAGTTGAAGACGCAGGCGATACAAATCTGCTGCCCGGTATTTTGGCAGATAAATTTGAATTCCAGGCCGCCAACGAAAAAGCTTTGGCAGAAGGCAAACAGCCCGCCCAATGCTCCGACGTTCTTCTGGGTATCACCAAAGCCTCCTTGGCAACGGATTCTTTCCTTTCCGCCGCATCTTTCCAGGAAACCACCAGAGTTCTCACAGATGCCGCCATCAAAGGCAAAGAAGATCCGCTGTTGGGTCTTAAAGAAAATGTTATCATCGGTAAGCTGATTCCTGCCGGTACAGGCGTTGGCTGTTACCGTGATTTAGACGTTGAGGTTGTTCCCGAAGCAGAAGAAACAACCGAAGCGGCTTTCGACGATTTGGTCGGCTGAAAACGTTTTTAATCTTCAAAATTAATATTCTCTCTTGCGGCGTTGCCGCAAGAGAGTTTTTTTTTATGCATACGAAAGGGACGGCAACGCCGCAAGAGAGTTTTTTTCTTATGCTTTCGCAACGACGGCAAACCACAGAGAAGTTTTTTTTAATCTGCCCCATAAAAAAATAAAATTTTTTTTATTTCCCAAATAAATTAAATAAATTTAAATACAATGTTTAAATACAGTTAATAAAAGAGCCTTATTATATAATTGTAAGATGACAAACGAATAAAAAAACCCTACCATAAAGTTTGTTTTATCTCGAAAAAACTCCAAACCATAATATAAAAACTAAAAAAACTTACAAAAAACGGCGCCTTAGGCAAGCGCCGTTTTTTTGTTTCTTTTCACGACTTCATCTTGTTAAACTTCGATAATTTGGTCTAAACGCTATTTTTGTTCGGAGAAACCTGTTTATGCGCTTTCGTTTG
>JAHZFN010000210.1 GCA_019421315.1 Peptococcaceae bacterium
TTAACTATATAAAATATTATTTATTATCCACTCAATATTATCTACTCAATACGCCTACCGGACGCTGCTTCAATCTCGCAGCAGCAGCAAATTTTCTTTGGGCATTTGCAGATACGGCGGCATTTGATTTTTTTCCTCATCCAAACCGTTTTTCGCTATTTTCCACCAGATTTCATTTTTTACCGCCGCTTTGCTGTTGGCAACCAAACGCACCGTTTCAAAAGGAGCAGCAATCACCGAAATCAACTGCGGCTCAAAGCAATTCTCACCCCGCTCCGTTGCCGGAACCAAATGGTGCGCCCGAATGCCCACATATCGGCAGTCATCGGCAACAGGCTCCGCCGTTTGCAAAAGCAAATCCCAATCCTTGGCATAAACCGCATATTCACCTTTTTTTTCGGCAGGGGAAATATTTTTGCAGCCTGTCAGCCTGGCAGCGCCCAGAATTTGAGGATTGCGAAAAACTTCTTTAGTCGATCCTTGGCAAATCAACCTGCCGTCTGCCATCACAAAAACCTCGTCAGTCATCTGGTAAATCTCCTCTCTGTTATGGGAAACCAATAAAACTGTACCTTGATAATCGACAAGCATTTCCTGCATTTCCAAAACCAAACGTTCTTTCAGATGACCGTCCAAAGCCGAAAAAGGCTCGTCCAGCATAATCAGCTCAGGCTCATATGCCATAATTCTGGCAATGGCGGTTCTCTGCTGCTGCCCGCCCGAAAGCTGATCGGGAATTTGCTTTTCCAGCCCCTCCAGCTTGAAACGGCTGATCATTTCCGTCACTTTTTGCCGCACTTCCTCTTTATCTCTGCCGCCAAGCCCCATGGCGATGTTTTTTTCCACAGTCATTGTAGGAAACAGAGCGTAATTTTGAAAAAGATAACCAAGGCGGCGTTTTTGCGGCTTCAAATTAATTTTCTTGGCTGTATCAGCCAAAATTCTATCATTAAAAATCACATAGCCTTGGCTGAATTTTTCAATACCGGCAATGCATTTCAGCGTCATGCTTTTGCCACAGCCCGACGCCCCCAAAATGCCTATTCGCTTGGACGTCGTTTCCGCTTTCATATTTAGTTGGAAATTACCGATTTCCTTATGAATATCTATTTTCAAAGTCATATTCTGCTATCTCCTATGCTATTATCCCATGTTTCAAATATCCGTATCAAAGCTTATGCGACAAACGCCGCCTCACCAGCGTTTAATG
>JAHZFN010000022.1:0-720 GCA_019421315.1 Peptococcaceae bacterium
AACAAAAAGCTCAGCCTGATAGGCTGAGCTTTTTCGATATATAATTTACTATATAATTTACTGCATAATTTACTGCTTGTTGACTGTGGTTTAATTATCCGTTAAATCAAAGATTTATAAAGAACTTTGAAATCTTCAACACTGACATCTTTGGGGTTGCCGGGGCGGCAGGCATCGTCATAAGCGGACTGCGCCAGGAAGTCAATATCTTCAGGTTTGACAATTTCTTTCAAGTCGGCGGGAATGCCAACATCGGCTGCAAGTTTTTTAACTGCGTCAACGGCGGCTTTTCTGTATTCTGCCTGACTCATGCTTTCTGTGCCTTCAACACCCATGGCTTTGGCAATATCTCTGTATTTTTCGCCTGTTTCGGAGGCGTTAAATTCCATAACTGTGGGCAAAATGATGGCGTTGGCAACACCGTGGGGTGTGTCATAAAGAGCGCCCAAGGGGTGCGCCATGGAATGAACTGCGCCCAAACCGACATTGGAAAAGCCCATGCCTGCAACATACTGACCGAGAGCCATTCCTTCGCGGCCTTCGGGGGTATTTTCAACAGCACCGCGCAGATGTTTGGCGATGATTTCGATTGCTTTCAGGTGGAACATATCCGAAAGCTCCCAGGCGCCTTTGGTAATGTAGCCTTCGATGGCGTGGGTGAGGGCGTCCATACCTGTGGCGGCTGTCAAGCCTTTGGGCATTGTGGACATCATATCGGGG
>JAHZFN010000022.1:772-2350 GCA_019421315.1 Peptococcaceae bacterium
TCAACCCAAACCATTTTTCTGTTCTTTTCCGTGTCGGTGATTACATAGTTGATGGTAACTTCGGCTGCCGTGCCTGCCGTTGTGGGAACGGCGATGATGGGAACGGCGGGTTTTTTGGTTTCTGCCACGCCTTCCAAGCTTCTGACATCGGCAAATTCGGGGTTGTTGATGATAATGCCGATGGCTTTTGCTGTGTCGATGGAGGAACCGCCGCCGATGGCAATGATATAGTCGGCGCCTGATTTTTTGTATGCCTCAACACCTGCCTGAACGTTGGCAATGGTGGGGTTTGGTTTAATATCCGTAAAACATTCGTATGCCAGTTGGTTTTTGTCAAGAATGTCCGTAACCTTGGTGGAAACCTTGAATTTTACCAAGTCGGGACCGGTACAAACAAGAGCTTTTTTGAAACCTCTGGCTTTGGCTTCGTCCGCAATGGCTGCGATGGCACCTTTACCGTGATAAGATGTTTCGTTAAGTACAAATCTGTTTACCATATTTAAAACCTCCTTAAATATTTATAATTTTTACAAATTATAAAACCGCATTATTTTGTTTGAAAAATGAAGCTTTTCTTCACCTTTTATGAGATTATTTTAGCACCGTTTTTTGTGTTAGTCAAGCCGGGTTCTGAATTTTCAGAAAACTATTGCATTGCGTTTAACAGGTGATTTGCGGTTTCTGATATGGCAAAATTACAAAATTATATAATAATGCGCTTTGATATGCCTGCATTGCCGATAATTTGTTTTGTTGTCAATACGGAGGAAAATTTGCCTGAGGGTTTGGTAAAGCTGTTTGGCTGAAAACGGCAGATTTGCTTGTTGTTATCAGCTACCATAGCATTTATGTATAATCAAACAAAAAAACAGGAGGTATAAACCTCCTGTTTTTTATTAGGTGATAATCAATGATCTGTTTAATATGTTATCACTTAGTTTTTATTGATTATTTGCTGCCGTATGTGCGGTAGAGCAATGTAACGATTTGAGCGCGTGTGCAGGTATCATCGGGGCTGAACTGACCGTCGCCGGTGCCGTTGGTGATACCGTTTTCAACTGCCCAAGCTACTGCTTTGGCGTAGTAAGCGTCAGCGGAAACATCAGCGAAGCCGCCCATGTGTTTGGGTTCGGGAGAACCTGCCGCCCGCCACAGGAATGTAACGGAGTGGGCTCTGGTGCAGATGTCTTCGGGGCTGAAGGTTGTTTCGCTTGTGCCTTTGGTAATGCCTTGTTCAATTGCCCATGCCACTGCTTGTGCATAGTAAGCGTCAGAAGCAACATCTGTAAAGGTGCTTGTGATGTCAGCTTTGGGTGAACCTGCTGCACGCCATTGGAATGTAACGATTTGTCCGCGTGTGCAGGGATCGTTGGGGGCGAACAGGTTGCCGCCGACACCGCCTGTGATACCTTTGTCGGAAGCCCATTTAACTGCATCGTAATAGTAGTCGTCTTTGGAAACGTCTGCAAAGGGGCTTTCCTCTTCGACTTTGCTGAATTTGGCTGTTACCGTAACTTCGCTTGCGGGCATTGTGAAGGTGTATTTGCCGTTGCCTTTGTCAGTCAGTGCAACTTTATT
>JAHZFN010000211.1 GCA_019421315.1 Peptococcaceae bacterium
CATTTACGATTGGCGGAAATATTAAAATCGCTTACTCAGGCGCTAAGACGGGCTCAAACGAATATGTTTCCGTTTTGGTTATGGATGCCAACGGTAACCCCACATATTACGGACGCAGTGCCGCAAACCTCAATGCGGCAAGCGGCACGGCAGCCATCGCCGTTCCCGCAGGGCTTGCAGAGGGAACTTATACCCTCAAGGTGTTCAACGAGCAGTATAACGGGGATAAAAAGACCGACTATGCAGGCACATTTACTGATGTGACGCTGAAAGTGGAAAAAGCGGTAACCTATACCGTTACCTACGATCCCGGTGCAAACGGCAAGGGAACGCAGTTTACGGACACCAAAATCCAAGACATTGACCTTGCTCTCAGCGACAAAACCTTTACCCGTGACGGTTACATACAGGTTGGCTGGACAACCATAGACGGCGGCGAAAAGAACTATAATTTGGGTGATATATATACCGCAAATGCGGCAATTACCCTCTACCCTGTTTGGGAAAGAGATTACAAGCTGTATGTTGACGGAACCAAAGTGACAGAACAGAATAAAAACGATGTGCTGAATAATGGCGGAAGTGTAAAATTTGAGTATGACGAAGCAAACGGCAAGGGCATACTGACCCTGAATAATGTGAACATTGATTCTGCTGATAAATATGCGATAAACGCAGAAACATTCGGTTTGCTTGAAATCGTTCTTGTGGGTGAAAACAAACTCCGTGCAGAGGACATCTGCATTGTTGCAAAGAACCTCATTTTCAGCGGCGAAGGCAATGTTAAGATTGTTTCCGACGGGGAATATGCCTTTGGTACTCCTGCAATTGACTGCCACAATGGAATTACCGTAAAAGGCGGCAATATCACTGCGGAAGGCAAAGCATATGCCGTATGGGCAGAGAACACAATCAATGTTGACGGCGGTACGCTGACGCTGATTGCCACTAATGCCAATGACGATCATGCTATGGCAATCGACAGCCTTGCCGATCCCATTATCACTATTAATTCGGATTTGTTGCTTATGACAGACACCAATCCCGACGGAGCGGGCGCCAAGGTTACCGATACAAGCGATAAAAATACTATTAATGCGGCAAAATATGTTAAAGTTATTTCCAAACATTTGCCGATTATCTATGATTTGGACGGAGGTAAGGCAGGAGAAAACCGGCCTGCCGAACATATCTACGGAACGGCAACCGTGATCCACAATCCGACCCGCAGCGGCTACACTTTTGCGGGCTGGCTGGTTAATGACGGCACGGTAGCTGTGAAAAATCTGACTCTGGGTGCCGAGGACTACACTGCCGCTATTAATCTGAAAGCGACATGGAAGAAAAAAAGCTCAGGTGGCTCCTCCTCATCCACATATCCTGTGAACATTCCAAGCAAGACTGAAAATGGCACTGTAACAGTTAGTCCGAAAACTGCGGGCAGCGGTGATACCGTAACGATTACGACCAAGCCTGACAGCGGTTATGTGCTTGAAACCATCACTGCCATCGGCAAAAACGGCAATGAGCTGACTATTGCCGATAAAGGCGGCGGCAAGTACACCTTCATTATGCCGAACAGCGAGGTTGATGTCAAAGCGACATTTATGGAAGATAATGCTGTTCTGAATTTCTTCTACGATGTGCCGAATGACGCTTACTATTACGAAGCCGTTAAATGGGCGGTTGACAAGGGCATAACTAACGGTGTGGGAGACAATCTTTTTGCACCAGATTGGTCTTGTACCCGTGCGCAGATTGTTACTTTCCTCTGGCGTGCTGCGGGCAGCCCTGAGCCGAAGTCTATAAGCAGCTTTTCCGACGTTCCCTGGGACAGTTACTACGCCAAGGCGGTAGCGTGGGCTGTTGAAAATAATATTACAAAAGGCACAAGCGCCGATAAAGTCAGTCCCGAAGATACCTGTACCCGTGCGCAGGCAGTCACATTCCTTGCCCGTGCGCTGAACGGCAAGGCAACAGGCAAGGCAGAGTTTTCCGACGTTCCGTTTGACAGCTATTTTGCCGATGCAGTTGCCTGGGCAGTGGAAAACGGCGTTACCAATGGCGTTGGCGGCAATCTGTTTGCTCCATACGACAACTGCACAAGGGCGCAGATTGTAACGTTCCTGTGGAGAGCGTATAATAAATAATAAATTCGTATTGCATTTTGATACTATTAAAAAGATAGTGCGACCGCAGTTGCGGACGCACTATCTTTTGTTTAATATATTAACCTGGCTAAAAAGGCGTTAACTGCGGAATTTGTAAGCTTAGCAGAAAACGCCTTTTGGGTTGGTGTCAGTAAAAGTGTGTACATATCTGTGTACTTATAAAATAAAAAAGCCCGTTTATCTATAAAGATAACAGGGCTTTTCTCTGGTGCGAGAAACGGGACTTGAACCCGTACGAGCGTTGCTCACTACCCCCTCAAGATAGCGCGTCTGCCGATTCCGCCACTCTCGCTTAAACAAGCTGAAATAACTTGCTTGATTATTATATCAAAAACGGCGGCTAAAATCAAGGTTTTGCGCAAAAAAATCTGATTGTACCGCAAAAAATATTTTACAAAACATTGTTTTACAAAATATTGTAAAACGATAAGCGCTCGGTATCGGGAACATGATCGATGTTATATTGCAATTCATAAATACTGCTCAGGCTTTCAGTTATGCTGCCCGTTTCCAGGTAGCCTTTCAGGCGGAAAAACATTGCCTCGATGTCGTCTATCTCTCGGTGCATTAAAAAGCATTGCCAAAAATTTTTGTGTTTATCCCAGGTTTGCTTCGCTTGGTTATAGCTTGCCAAGGATTGGTGGCTGTCGCCTGCCAAAACGGCGGTTTCCATCTGCGGGAAAAATTCTAAAACCTGATTTGCGGTTGTTTTCAGATAATAATAACTGCCGATACATATGCCTAAAAGCAGTGCCGCCGAAAGAAGCAAATAAAAATAAAGACGGCGGTTGCTGAAATTTTGGGTGTTGCTGGTGTCCTGCATTGCTGCCTCCTTTTGTCAGTTGTTGTCTTCTTCGGGATGGGATTTTTGTCCGTTTTTCTGAACGGGTTGAGTGCCTTTGCCGGAGCCGATGGGAGCTGTTTTTTTGTCTTCGCGAATGGGCGGCGGGTTACCCTCCGTTGGGCTTTGGGATTTTAGCTGGCAAAAAATATTGCCGCTGCCATCAATGCTGAAGAAAAAAACGTCCTCCGGTTTTTCAATATTATATTGTTGCAGCTTTTTCATCAGCCATTTAAGGTCTTTTTCCTGCTCCATCAGGTGCTTGTGGTGAATTTTACCGTCTAAAATCAGGGTTACGGCGGGTTTTTCGTTTTTGACTCTGATGTTCAAATCACCGGGATTGACCGGTCTTTTGTCGGCTCTGGGCATAATGCTCAGCTGACCGTTAGTTTCCATTATGGCAAATTCCACCTCTGCCACATCGAAAAAGCCTTTGGCACGCATTTGCTCCAAAAGGTCGTTGGTGTTCAGGCGCAGCTGCCGCATTTGGTCCTCCAGAATTTCCCCGTTTTTGACGATGACCGCAGGCTTGCCGCAAACCGCAGTGCGGAATTTTTGGCTTTTTAAATTGATGAGGGCGATGGTAATTTGCAGCAGAGTTAATGTGGCGATTGGTATAACGCTGTTGAAAAGCGGTGTGCCGTTGCCCTCCAACGCTAAAGTTGCCATTTCCGAAATGATTAAAATTACCACAAATTCAAAAGGCTGAAGCTGCCCGATCTGCCTTTTGCCCATGGCTTTCATCGAAAGCATGGTGATGATATACAGCAGTGTGGTGCGAATGATCAGTAGAAGCATTTTTCCTCCTTGTCGGTTTTGTTTTTTTTGAATTTTTTAGACGTTTCATTAATATGTTGCCGTTGTTTCGGTGCGCTTTGTTTATTTTGGCGGATATTTGTTTTTTTTATGCAAATTTTTGAAATTGCGCCGCCGAGGAATTTGTTTTTCCGGTTGATAAATCGGATAATAAAAAGTTTGTCGGCAGAAAATGCATAAGCGAAGTCTTTTTATGCCAAACTTAAATGACGAAAAAATTAGCATATTTTGCGCCGTATATTACCTTAAATTTGGATTTTGATAAAACAAAGCGGTGCAATCGAAAAATAATAAACAAATCGGGGAGTGATCATGTGAACGAAAAAACAAAAGCGGAAACAAAAAAACAGTCGGCGGCAGTTAATTCCGTTCATGACGGTGGCAGTTACGAGCGGGCAAAAATTAAAAATTACGATAAAATGGTTAAGCAGATGTCGCCCCAATCCCATTATTTTGTCAACTGCTTCAAGGCGTTTTGGGTGGGTGGCGTGGTTTGTACCATTGCCCAGTTTGTGCAGTATATTTTTTTGACGTATTTTGATTTTACCAAGGAAAACGTGGGCAGTCCCACCTCTGCCGTGATGATTCTGCTGGCGGTGATACTGACATCTTTTGGTATATACGATAAAATCTCCCAGTATGCGGGGGCGGGTTCAGCCGTCCCCATCACGGGCTTTGCCAACTCTATGGCGTCATCGGCGTTGGAATACAAAAGCGAGGGCTTTGTTTTGGGGGTCGGCGGCAATATGTTCAAGGTGGCAGGTCCCGTTATTGTTTACGGCGCTGTCAGCGCCTTTATTT
>JAHZFN010000212.1 GCA_019421315.1 Peptococcaceae bacterium
GAAAGCTATAACGATGCCATGGCGGCGGTTATCGGTTCTTTGGCTTTGGATAAGGCAAAGCGCAATGTTTTGGTTGCCCATCAGTTTGTAACGGGCGCCGAAACGGCAGGCTCCGAGGAGCTGATGATCGGCGGTTTGGATAACATAGATGTTGAAATTTTTGCGGGTTTTGATTAAGTGGCCTTGGGGCATAGCCATCGTTCCCAAAGAATTAAATACGAAAATGTTCGTTATGGCGGAACGCCTTTGAAATATTCTTTTTCCGAAGCCAAACACCGCAAAACCGTTACCGTTTTGGAAATGCGGCAGAAAGGCGACATTGAATTTAAGCATATTCCCCTGATGCCTTTACGTGATTTGCGGGAAATCAAAGGCAGTTTTGCGGAAATTACGGCGGCGGAAAAAAGCTTTGATTATCTGCATATAACTTTGACGGACGAAGAAGAAATCCCTTATGCATTGGGGAAAATCCGCAGTGTTTATCCCAATGTGATGAAGCTGGACTACGACAACACCAGAACGAGGACAGTAAACGAGGTGGATCGTGCGGAGGATATGGAAAACAAAAGTGAAATTGATCTTTTCGCAGAGCTGTATCAAATGCAGAACGGCCGCCCCATGAGCGATGATCAGACGGCGTTTATGGTTAATCTCATCGGAAAAATCAAGGAGGCATAAGCATGAAACCCTTAAAATTGACAATTTCGGCATTCTGTTCTTATGCCGACCAAACGGAAATAGATTTCACCAAACTGGGCAGCAGCGGCTTGTATCTTATAACGGGCGACACGGGCGCCGGCAAAACCACGATTTTCGACGCCGTAACCTTTGCGCTTTACGGCGAATCCAGCGGTTCTTCCAGGCTGGTTTCCACACTGCGCAGCAAATACGCCGACCCTGCCGCCGAAACATTTGTGGAGATGGATTTTCAGTACAGAGATAAGGTTTACCGCATAAGAAGAAACCCCGAATACGAAAGACCTGCCAAAAGGGGCGGCGGCATGG
>JAHZFN010000213.1:0-3106 GCA_019421315.1 Peptococcaceae bacterium
ATAATCAATATTTAAACTGATTAATCGACACATTTTTTTATTTTATGAAGTTTTATCCAAAACCTTATTAAAAGTAAAATAATTAATATCGTCCCCATTGTTGCCTGTTCGGGGAAAATAAATGCGGTTTTCCAAAGATTTTTCCGCCTTGCGAACATCACCCAAAACCCTTTCCGGTTCTTTGATTACAGGTTTATTTTTTTCAACCCACTCCACCAGCGGCTCTGCGGCATGCACAAAATCCTTGGCTTTGCGCCTGGCTTGGCGAACCCGGCGAATTTCCTTTGCCAGCCTTGCCATCTCGTGGTAGCTGTTGTCCTACAGCTCCAAATTATGCAAGATGTCCTGAATAATATTATTGCAATCAGTTTCCTCCTTTGCAAAATATTTATAATCGTTTTCTATCTGCCGCAGATACTCCAAAAACATTTCCATATTCTTGCTAACTTCAGTCATTTTCAGCCCTTCTTTCATTATGTTTTATATTTTTCTATCCTGTTTTACTATTCGTTTTTTATAAGCCTGAATTTAATTTATCTGCTTTATGGTTATATTATATAAGCCCCTTTGTCCCCAAAAACGGACTGATTAAAAAGTAGCCGCAAAAAAATAAGTTCGGCACAAAACCGAACTCATTTTTTAATAATTTATTTATTATTTATTTTTGATAAACAACTTTGCCGTTGACATATGTAACATCAACACCGGCTTTGAAAAGCTGGTCGGGAGTGCAGTTGATAATGTTGGTATCCAACACAATGATGTCCGCATATTTACCTGTTTCCAAAGAGCCGATTTTATCTTCCATGCGGCAGGATGTGGCACTGCCCATGGTATAGCAGTAAATAGCCTGTTTAATGTCGATTTTTTCTGCGGGCAGATAACCGCCGTCAGGTTTACCGTCATTGGTTACGCGATACATAGCTCTGTACATTTGAACAAAGGGGCTGTACGAACTGCAATAAGCATCTGTTCCAAACGCCACATTAGCTCCGCTGTCAATGAAGCTCTTGCAGCGCCAAAGCTCTTTGGCAGTTTCACTGTCGTAAACCATCAAGTACGGATTGGTTTCCCAGGTTTCCGTTGCAGCCAAAAAGTCAGGAGTCAAATTGCAGGAAATGCCCAGCTTAGCAGGTCTTGCAACATCAGCGGCGGCAGTTGTATCGCAGTGGTCGATACTGAAGCCTTTGTTTAATTTAACACCTTTGTCAGCTGCATTTTGATAAGCGTCCAAAGCTGTGCGAACCGCCTTATCGCCGCAAACATGGAAATGGGTAACCAAATCATGGCGAGCCGCCTTTTGGATATACTGCGACAACTGGTCAACGCTGTAGTAAACTTCCGGTCCGCAGGTTACTGTATCAACATACGGCTGCAGCATGGATGCATTATAGGTTGAACCAACACCGTCAATCATAATTTTCAAGCCGCCGAAATTAATCATATCGTCGCTGTCTTTGTTAAATCTTTCAACCATATTATTAAGCTGCTCATCTGTTGTTTCGCAGTTAATAGATAAAATTTGGCGTACATTCAGTTCGCCCGAATCCCGCAGGGCTTCCAGCTGACTGAAAACAGGATCTCCGAATTTGTGAAATTCAGACATTTCGTTTACAGCAGTCACTCCGTATTGACTCCAAATATCAATGCAGTATTTTAAGTCTTTTTCGCTATACTGCGGCATCAAGGAATCCATTAATTTGCAGGCGCCTTCCTGCAAATAGCCTGTGGGGTTGCCGTCTTTATCTACGACAATTTGAATGTTTCCTGCCTTTTCATTAAATTCCTTTGCAAATGCGGCGTCGATACCTGCCAACTCCAAGGCTTTGCTGTTTACCCAGTTGCAGTGATGGTCAAAATCCCAAATAATAACGGGAATATCGGTAGTCGCAGCGTCCAAATAGGATTTATCCGGGTCTTCGCCGCCCCAAACAGCCGCATACCAGCCGCCTCCAACCACAACCTTGGCATCAGGATTAGCTTTCAGGTAAGCCTTAACACGTTCCGTAGCAAGATTTCTGTCGTCGATAAATGTCAAATCGACGCCAACCACTGTTTCGGCAACGCCCGTGTGAGTGTGCCCGTCCACAAAGCCCGGCATAATCATTTTGTCACCGTAATCCACAACCTCGGTATCCTTATCAATATATTTTTCAATATCCGCCATAGAACCAACAGCTAAAATTTTGCCGTCTTTAACAGCAACGCCGCCTGAAACAGGCGTTTCGGAAGCTACCGTATAAATATATGTACTTTTCAAAACCTTATCGGCAGTTTGGTTATAGCCTGTATTGTCGATGATAGTTATAACTTCTGCTCTGGTAATGTCAGAGGCAGGATTGAAATTACCTTCATAACCTTTTATATAATTATTTGCTGCCATGGTGTTTACATATCCCAAAGCCCAGGCGGAAATTTTGCCGTAATCCTTAAAGGCCTCGGCGCCTTTTTGGCTTTCCTGCATTTGCAAGGCTCTGCCGATAACAACGGCGGCTTCTTCTCTGGTTATATTATCGTTTGGTCTCACAGCTTTGCCGTCGCCCTTAATAATATCTGCGGCAACGCATTTCAAAACAGCATCTGTATACCAAACATCAGACTTCAAATCACCAAAGGTATTTTCTGCTTTGTTTTCCAACCCCAGCATATTGCTGCAGATTGTTGCCATTTCGGCTCTGGTAATGCTGTCGTTGGGGCGGAACTTGCCGTTATCACCTACAATCAAGCCACTTTCGCTCCATTTATTGATGGTGTTTTCCGCCCAATGACCTTTGGTATCGGAAAATTTGGCATCTGCAAAGGCGAGGCCCCCCGGTAATGGGAAGATAAAAACCACCGCCAGCAGGATAACAATACTTTTTTTGCTGAATTTCCTCTTTCCGCTTTTTTTCATAAAACAACCTCCTTTATAATGACGTTTCTGCGGCTTCGTTTTCGGCAAAACAATTAATTTAAAATATTCCTAATTATAAATATGCTGAAAATTTCAACCGCCGTAATTTAATTTTACAACCTTACCCCACGGTAAAGTCAACACATAAAATACATATTTTTCAAACATATTCTCACTCCTTTGTCACCATTAGTATGGGAAGGAGTGTTTCAT
>JAHZFN010000213.1:3116-6279 GCA_019421315.1 Peptococcaceae bacterium
CTGGGCTATACGTGTCAAAACTGGGCCCCAACATAACTTCTTCAATGGACACGGGTGCAAGTTCAATATCATTTTCATTGGCATAATCAATAATTTTTTTGTAAACCTTGGTAAAGCTATCGTCATAGCTGCCGGTTGCAATAACCGAAAGAGCCTTGCAGGCTTCTGCTTTATCAAAATGCGGACAATCCGGCATATTTTCTCTAACTTCATAAAACATACGAATTTTATGTTTTTTGTTATCGAAATTTCCTGTTTTGGAATCAAAACAATCAAAGAATTGAATCATTCTGGTAGAAATTTTTGTAAAATTATATTTATATCTTATTGTATCAAGCTTTGAATAATAAGAATAAAAAGACACCATGTCGTCAACAAAATAACCGTCAAAATCCAGAAAAATAATATTGCGTTCGGGAATATCAACAATTTCAATTTCCGCATCACAATTATTTCCTATATAATGGCTTGCCTCAAGCATTGTATTGTAACGCTCCATACTTCTTTCGTACTTCTGCACACTTCTGGCAAATTCTTCCTTGGTGTCGCGCATTGCCTGCTTGATAGTAGCCCGCAATGTTTTAACATCTCTGTTATCCAGCATATTTTTGACAGACTGCAAACTAAAACCGTTTTCTCTGCAGCCCAAAATAAAATCTACTTTAAACATTTCGTGCTCAGTATAATAACGATAATTATTGCTTTCATCACGGACAGCTGTTATAAGACCTTTTTCTTCATAATACAAAAGCTGTTTTCTTGTAACATGACAAAGCTCCAGCACTTCTTTTACGGAATACAGTTTTTCATGTTTCATACAAATCACATCTTTCCCGATAAATTCAAATACACTTTCACATTAAAGCCAACATAATCATTATACAATAAAAAAGCCCCGAAATCCATATTTTATCCATCGGATCAACATTATATCATCACAAAGAAAATCATTATTCAAGCTTAACATAAAAACAAACCTGCCGCTTTACAATGCGACAGGTTTGTTTTAAATCATACAGATTTTAGTTACGAATTGAGTAATTTTATTTTTTCGCCGACAATGCTGCCGAGAAGTGTATTTTCAAAATCCGGATTTTGCAGAATTACAGCGGCGTCGTTTCTGGCATCCGCCAAAAGCTGAACATCTCTTGCCAAATTGGCAATTTTCATTTCGGCAATACCGCTTTGGCGTGTTCCGAAAAACTCGCCTGCTCCGCGCAGCTTCAAATCAGCTTCGGCAATTTTGAAGCCGTCGGAGGTTGCGCTCATGGTTTTCATACGCTCACGGGCAACGGGCGTTTTGGCATTGTGCAAAAGAATACAGTACGATTTATCACTGCCTCGTCCCACACGCCCCCGCAGTTGGTGCAGCTGCGCCAAACCGAAACGCTCGGCGTCTCGAATCATCATAACCGTGGCATTGGGAACATTGATGCCCACCTCGATAACCGTTGTGGCAACCAAAACCTGGATAACGCCGTCGATAAAAGCCTGCATTAAAACATCTTTTTCCTTTGGCTTCATTTGCCCATGCAAAAGTCCGACTTCATAATTTTTAAATTCCTTTTCGGACAGCCTTGCTGCCAGCTGAACGGCGCTCTCAAGCCCTTCCATTTTCTCGGATTCTTCCACCAAAGGACAAACAATATAAGCCTGGCGGCCTTTGTCCAATTCTTTTTTGATAAAATTCAATGCTCGCTCTTCTTTGCCGTAGTCAACAGCATATGTTTCGATTTCCTTGCGTCCGGGAGGCAGTTCATCAATTACAGACACATCCAAATCTCCGTATAAGGTCATTGCCAAGGTTCGGGGAATCGGCGTTGCCGTCATTACCAGCATATCGGCAAAACGGCCTTTTTCCTGAAAAACCGACCTCTGCATAACGCCGAAACGGTGCTGTTCGTCGGTTATGGCAAGAGCTAGATTATTAAATTCAATTTCTTTTTGCACCAGCGTATGAGTGCCTATCACAATATCAATGTCGCCGTTTTTGATTTTTGCCAAAAGCTCCGTTCTTTCTTTGCCTGTGGTTTCCCCTGTGAAAAGAGCCGTTTTGTAACCGAGAGAAGCGAAAAGCGATGCCAGAGAATGATAATGCTGACGAGCCAAAATTTCCGTCGGCGCCATCAGCGCCCCCTGATAGCCTGCTCCGGCATTTTTGTAAAGAGCCGCTGCCGCCACAATGGTTTTACCGCTGCCAACATCCCCCTGTACCAATCTGGTCATGGGACGGCTGCGTTCCATATCGGCAAAAATTTCGCCGATAACTCTTTTTTGCGCATTGGTAAAAGGGAATTTCAGCACTTTGGCAAAATCCGCCAAACAGCCCTCGTCTTTTGCCCTGGCAACACCGTGAGAGTTATCGGGAATACGGTTGGAAAGCACTGCCAACTGCATAATCAGCAATTCTTCATAAGCCAAACGGTTTCTGGCGTTGATAATCTTTTCCTTGCTGTCGGGAAAATGAATAGCGGAGACAGCATTCTTTAACGGCATAAAGTTATTTTTTTCTATAATCTCCGACGGCAAGGTTTCAGCTATGTAGCCGCCGTATCTGTCCCAAGCCTGATTAACCATGGCGCGGAAATTTTTCTGGTTCAAACCCGCTGTGGTGGGATAAACCGCCAAAATCTGCGGCTTAATTTCAACGTCTGTATCAAGAAATTCAAAATCATTGACATAAAATTCCGTTCTGTTATATCGGCGTTCAACCTTGCCGTAAAGATAAATGCCTCTGCCCGTCAGCATTTTTTCTTTCAAATATTTCTGGTTAAACCAAACCGCCTGAATGCTTGCACTGCCGTCACTGATCAGGGCTTTCAAAACGGTCATTCTTTTGCCTGCGGAAAAAACAGTGCAGTCCAAAACCCTGCCCTGCACGGCGGCGGCTTCGTTAATCTGCAAATCGCAAATTCTTTTTATCTCGCCGCGAAATTCATAATCCCTGGGATAGTACGATAGCAAATCCCCAACTGTGTTTATACCAAGCTTCCGCAGAAAAACAGATTTTTTCGGACCTACACCTTTTAAGTATTGAACAGAGGTTTGTAGCGCTTTTTGAGCGTCCTTCAAAGCTGGAGAAAGACCTTTCTGAGCGTCTTTCGTTTTGTTTTCCGCCTGCCAATCGACGGTTTCCAGCAAAGCCGCAATCTGCTCAAACAGC
>JAHZFN010000214.1 GCA_019421315.1 Peptococcaceae bacterium
TGCTTCGGTTATTTTCCTGCAAATAATCGAAAATATCACCCTGAAGCTGTTCTCTGTACGTCAAATTATTCAATTTCAGCAATGTGTAAAACTCCGCCAAAGACTGCCTGCGCAATTTTGCGAAAATCACTGTTTCACTTTGTTCAGCGCAGCGGTTTTCCTGCGTCCTATCCATACAATTCGTTTCTTTTTTAAAATAACCGCCAATTTCCGCTAAACGCAAACGCAAAATATAGTCAACTGCCTGAACACAGCAAACCTTAAGTATATAATCGGTGGAAATACCGCTGAAAAGCCACAAAAGCTCATTGCCGCCCGCCGTGCTTAAATTTCCTTTAAGAATTTCCTTTTTGCTTTGCATATTATTGTTTTGATCTTTCCAATTCATGCGAAAACCTCCTGTCTCAAAAAACTGCATTTCTTTTATTTTGTTATAATTCCCACATAACTGATATATTTCCATTATTTATATTTCTATTATTGCCAAAATATGATAAAATATATAATTAGGAATATATTCAGAGGTAATTATGCAAATCAATCAAAAGAAAAACGAACAGAAAAACAAAAAAGCAAACAATACAAATCAAGCCGTCCCGCCGCAAAATACTTCGCAGGCGGCAGAGGGACAAGCCGCAACTGTTGCCGTCGGCGAAAAAAGCAGTCTGCTTACGCTTTTTGTCATTTTTTTCAAAATAGGTCTTTTCACCTTCGGCGGCGGCCTGGCAATGCTGCCCCTCATCGAAAACGCCGTTGTTGACAAAAAGCATTGGATGACCAATCGGGATTTTGTGGAAATGCTGGCAGTTGTCAATTCACTGCCCGGCGCTTTTGCCATCAACACATCCATTTTCATCGGCTACCGCAGGCGGGGTTTGATTGGCGCCGTAACAGCGGCTCTGGGAACAATGCTGCCGTCTTTTATGGTAATTCTGATTGTGGCGTGGCTTTTGCTGCAAGGCAGAGATATTGAATGGCTGAACAAATTCTTTTTGGGAGTGCGCCCCGTTGTTGTGGCGCTGCTTATCGATGCGGGAATCCGCATTTGGAAAAGCACCATCAAAGAAAAATCCGATATACTGTTAGTAGTCGTCGGAACACTCGCCGTCGCCATAGCGGGCATAAACGCCGTTTTTGTGTTGTTGGCGGGCGCAGCCGTCGGCTTGACCTGGTATCGCCGCATCCTCCTGCAAAATCAAAAGGAGGTTAAATAAATGGTTATTCTGCAAATTTTTTATGTGTTTTTAATCATCGGCGTTATGAGCTTCGGCGGCGGTTACAGCATGATTTCTTTCATCCAAAACCTGGTTGTGGTGAAGCACGGCTGGCTCTCCGTTCATGAATTCACCGATATGATTGCCATATCCCAAGCCACCCCCGGTCCCATCGCCGTCAACACAGCAACCTACACAGGTTTTAAAATCGGCGGCATCGGCGGCGCAGCAGTTGCCAATTTGGGTCTGCTTCTGCCCGCTTTGGTAATCGTCATCACCATATCGAAAATTCTCGCCAAAAACAGCGAAAACATCTATATTAAAAGCACACTGGCAGGCTTAAAACCCATGGCTGTCGCTTTGATTGCCGCTTCCGCCATAACCATCGGCGCCGAAAATATTTTGTCTTTATATGACGCCGTCATTCTCTGCGTCGCCTTGTTTTTAATTTCCAAATTAAAAATCAACCCCATCTGGGTTTTGCTTATATTTGGAGTTTTGGGTATATTCATTTTGTAAATCCGTAAATTATAAATATTTTCATAAATATTTTAAATATTTTCAAAAGCCATTTAGGTTATTTTTAACAAAAAAAATGATTTGTAATAGGAATGATGTTATAGGGAGGTTATGTATGAACAAACTGGTCAAATTTTTCTTCAGCCGATTATTTGTAATTTCCATGCTGATTGTGCTGCAAGTTGTGATTATTGCAGCCGCCTTTTACACACTGAACGATAATTATGTTTATTTCAAATGGACAACTCAGGTTTTAAGCTTAGTAATAGCTTTTTTCATCTTGAACCGAGACACCAATCCGTCAACGAAAATTCCCTGGATTATTGTGGTTTTGCTGTTCCCCATCATCGGCGCCCTGTTTTACGTGATGTTCGGCAGTGTTAGGGTTTCCCGCTTTATCAAAAAGCGCCACAACAAGCTAATTGACAGCACAGCCCATTATTACCCCGAATGTGACGAACTGCTGTATAAAATGCTGAAAATGAACCCTCAGGTGGGCAAAGAAGCCCAATATATCAAAAACTCCTCCAGTATGTCCGTTTATCAAAAAACCTCTCCGGAATATTACCCCACAGGCGAGGATTTTTTTGAAGCCTTGAATCAGGAAATGAAAAAAGCAAAAAAAGTCCTTTTTATGGCATATTTCATCGTTACCGAAGGCAAAATGTGGGATACAATTCTGGACT
>JAHZFN010000215.1 GCA_019421315.1 Peptococcaceae bacterium
AAAAAAGAATAAAAATCATAAGTAAAAAACATAAGTAAGCGGTAAGCCTGCATTTTTCCGTATTCAAGCTTTGGCAAAATATTGTTTTTAATGGGGCTTGCAAGAGATATTGCATATTTTTGCCAAAAAGTGATATACTGTATGTAGTGCAGGTATTTTTTTTGATTTTTGTATTAGATTAAATTTCGGAAATATATGCAATTCCTGAACGAAAGGGGATTTTGGAAAATCATGTACGCAAAAAGAGTTGACGGATTAAGAAAGATTTATCGGGAAAATGGTTTCGACTGTGTGCTGATGGCTAATCCCGCCAATATTTACTATTATACGGGGTTTTACGGTGATGACAGCAAGGTTTTGGTCTGCGGCGATTACGTTGCCCTTTTGACAGACGGCAGATATACGGAACAGGCCGCCAAGGAATGCCCCGATATTCCGCTTTTGGTGCAGAGCGTGGAAAACGGTAGCTGGCTTTATTTGCTGAAAAGAGCCTGCGAAGAGCATGGTATAGAAAAGCTGGGATTTGAGGGCGATTTCATAACATACAGAGAGTTTGCGTCCATGGCGGATAATATGAATGATATTGAGCTTTACGACAGCCGAGATGTTATTTCCGCCAACAGAATAATCAAGGATGAGGCGGAAATTCAGCTTCTTCGGGAGGTTGCCGCCATCGGCGATCAGGTTTTGACCTCCGTTGAGAAATATTTAAAACCCGGCATTACCGAAAGGGAGCTGGCAAGGGAAATTGATTATGCCTTTTTGAAATTTGGAGCGGAGGGCTTGTCTTTTCCCACTATTGTAGCGGCGGGTGAAAACGGCGCCAAGCCCCATGCCAAGCCGTCGGATTATCAGTTTAAGGCGGGCGATTTCGTTACAGTTGATATGGGCGGCAGATATAAGGGCTACTGCGGTGACATGACAAGAACCCTTGTCATCGGATATGCTGACGAAAAACACAGAGAGCTTTACGATTTGGTGCTTGCCGCTCAGGATTACGCCGAAAAGCATATTATGCCGGGCATGACCGCAGGCGAGGCGGACGCTTTGGCAAGGGATATTTTTGTCAAAAACGGATACGGCGAATATTTCACCCATTCTCTGGGGCATGGTGTCGGTTTGGAAATTCACGAAGCGCCATCCTTGCGTCCCCGTGAGGATTATGTTCTGAAAGCGGGCAATATCGTAACCGTTGAGCCTGGGCTGTATATAGGCGGTTTGGGCGGGCTGCGTATTGAAAACACCGTTTTAATCACCGAAAAAGGTGCAGAACCTCTGAATCATTACCCCAAAGCATTGAAGGTTTTTAAATAAAGATTTTATGCATATAAAAAGCTGTTTGCGGTTTATGAACCGTAAACAGCTTTTTTGTTGAATGATAAATTACTAAAAATTATTTCTTTTTGTTATTTCGGCGGCGTTGTCTTTTTTCGATTTTTTGCCGTTCCGCTTCTTCGTATTCGGCTTTGCGCTTTCTTTCGTTGCGGATAATTACGCCGCACATGAAAATACAAGCCAAATTTAAAAAGATTGCAATGTAGTCCTCTGTTGTTTTTGGACCGCCTGTGCCAAAGATTGAATAGAAGTTGATAACCGTAAACACCGCCACAATGGCAATGGCGACCATGCGGACAGTGCTGTACTTGAACGGTTCTTGATTATTGTTTGCCATATTGCATATATTCCCTTTCTGAATTAATAAAAGATTTGACAAAATTACTGAAGCCGATTTTAAATTATGTCTATTCCTGATAGCAGGCAATATCAAAGGTTTTGTCGCCGTCTTTGCGGACAAAAGCCTTTAAAAGGCAGGTTGGGTCGTTGATGGAATTCTTGGTTAAATAATAAGCGTTGCAGTCTTCAGGTATGTAGCCCAGTTTTTGATTATCCTTGTAAACGTAGTATTTATTATCTTCTTGGCGGATATTGAGCTCTGTGGCGGATTTCAGCTCCGGTACGCCGTTGTAGCCAATGATTGCCGTGTTGTCCAGCCGCAGGTGCATGGAGTATACTGTATCTTCCGTTTGAATGCGGTTGGGAAAAAAGTTATACATTATTTCTTCTTTGTTTTGTTTACGGATTGTGTAGCCGAGAAAGAAGCAGATTGCGGCACAAACCAGCAAAAGACCGACCACATGGATTTGGTTGTTGCGGAAAAGAAGCGCCAAAACCAGGGAAATAACGGCCAAAGCATAGCAAATGGGACCTAAAAAAGGGGTAAGAAATCTCATTGTCAATTCCTCCAAATTTTGCAGTACATAAAATTTTAAAAACATAAACACATCAATAAGTTCGTTGAAAAACAGTAGATGAAAGCATTGCCGCCGCATTGCTTTGCCGAAACGCCGACTTTTTTTTGTTATTTTTATGGTGCATCGGTTTGTTCAGAAAATATGTCATCAAACCTATAAAGCTATTTTAACATATATTGGCGTTTATATCAATTATTTATGTTATTATTATAATCATTTTATGTTAATTTTGTGTGAACAAATGCAGGGAAACATATCAAAGGGTTTTGAAATGGCTCTGACCGCCGACAATGTAAACGCCCCGTTCTCTGATGGCAGCAATTAACTGTTCTTCAATTATACTGCTGACGGTTCGGTTTTCTGCCGCTGCCAGTTCTTTCAGCTTTTGTTTCATTTCTTTGGTAACGCGGATTTCGATGCGTTCTGTTTTGTTCATGATAAATCTCCTTAGTATATATATATTAATATGTAGTATTTTAAATCTATACTTAAATTTTAGTAAATAGGCGGAAATATGTCAAGCGGGCGGTAGGATATTTGGCTTAATTTTCCGATAAAGTGTTTTTCAGGCATTGCAGAAAGGTTGCCGCTACCTTG
>JAHZFN010000216.1:0-235 GCA_019421315.1 Peptococcaceae bacterium
AGGTTTTGCCATCGGTCATTGCCGCCCAAGCACGGTTGACCGCAGGGTGATAAATTCCGCCTGCCGCCTTGGCTTTTTCCCCCGCCGCCAGAGCCTTTGCCAAAATGCGGCGGTCTGTTATGCGTTTTGCTTGGGGGATGGGGTTTAACAGCAAACGAACATCCTGCGGCAAATCCCCGCCGCACCGCAGACAGCCGTCCAAAGGCACAGCATTGCCGATGAACATATAGCCGTC
>JAHZFN010000216.1:245-2588 GCA_019421315.1 Peptococcaceae bacterium
CAAAAGCTCTTATCTTATGTTTATGCAAATATTCCAAAACAAAAGCTGGGTCAAACATATCTTTAACCGCCGTTGCCAAAAGCCAAACGGGCAAACTGCAAAGAGCAGGGAAATCCGAACTTACCTCCGCCGCCGTTATGCCGCCGATACCGCAGGAAACTACGGCTTTTTTACCAAGATCCGCCGCTGCCCGCATGGCACCGCCCGCCGTCAAAAAGCCGCTTTTGCCGTCTGCCATGGCAGACGGCAGATTATACATATTAAACCTGCCCATATCAGGCGCATGGCGAACCTGCAAAAATTGCGGCAAGGTTCCTACTGTTATTTCGCCCTGCCAAAGCCAAACCAAGACTTCCAAATTCAAAGGCAGAGCTTTTTGCCAAGCTTCTAATATTTTTTCGTTACTGCAATCCGCCAGACCCTGCCCCAAAAGAGCCGTTTCTGCAAAAAAATCATTTTTCATAACAACCAACCTCAATAAATTTTATTAAACAAAAAAGTCACTCGGATATTGCATAAAAGCAAAACGCCGCAATGTCCGTTTCCAATGCCTGCCCGACTCAAAAGACGGCATAACAAACGAGCATAACAGCGCTTTTGTTATTCGTTTTTATTATTTATGTTACCACATATACCTAACGCCTATCAGGTTGCCGTCAGTTAAGCTGCGACTGCACAACTGCCGCAATTTCTTTGACAACCTTTTCCAAAACGTCATAATCTGGACCTTCCGCCATAACACGCAGCAGCGGTTCTGTGCCGGAAGGACGAACCAAAATTCTGCCTTTGCCCTGAAGTTCGGCTTCGGCTTTTGCCATAACCTCTTGAATGGCGGCGTTTTCTGCCCAACCCGCTTTGGATTTAACACGCACATTTTGCAAAAGCTGCGGCAAAGCAGTCATAGCCTTTGCCAGCTCGCTGACGGATTTGCCTGTTTTTTCCAAAATCTGCATCAAGAACAACGCCGTTGTCAAGCCGTCGCCCGTCGTGTTGATTTCGCTGAAAATGATATGCCCGCTTTGTTCGCCGCCGATGATACCGCCCGATTCCCGCATTTTTTCGATAACGTAACGGTCGCCCACCTTGGTCTGCAAAACCTCAACACCCAAATCCTCCATGGCAAGCTTCAAGCCAAGGTTGCTCATGACGGTAACAACCAATTTGTTGTTTTTCAGCATACCGTGTTCCTTCATATATTTAGCGCAGATTACCATAATCTGGTCGCCGCTTACCATATTGCCTTTTTCGTCAACCACCAAAAGACGGTCGGCATCGCCGTCAAAAGCCAAACCCACAGCGGCTCCGTTGGCAGCAACAGCCTCCTGCAAACTTTCCGTATGGGTGCTGCCGCAGCCGTCATTGATATTCCAGCCGTCGGGGCGGTTATGCGTGGCGACAACATCGGCGCCCATAGCCTCAAAAACTCTCGGTGCAATATAACTGGAAGCGCCGTTGGCGCAGTCCAAAACAACTTTCATGCCTGCCAAATCGCTGTCGATATTTTCCACCAAATATTGAGCATAGCGATGGGGAGCATCCAAATCATAGGTTATTGTGCCGATTTCACGGTCAGTAGCCAAAGGAATCTCCTTGCTGTTCAAAATCAAATCTTCAATTTGGTTTTCCACTTCGTCGGGCAGCTTGTAGCCGTTGCCGCCGAAAAACTTGATACCGTTGTCATAGGCGGGATTGTGGGAAGCGGAAATTACCACGCCTGCCACTGCGCCCATTTGTTTTGCCAAAAAAGCCACGCCCGCCGTGGGGATAACGCCGAAGCTTACAACATCGACGCCTGCGGCGCAAATTCCCGCCGCCAAAGCCGATTCCAGCATTTCGCCCGAAATTCTGGTATCTCTGCCCACCACAATTTTGGCACGGCCGCCGTCGCCGTGAATATTCCGCAAAACATAAGCGCCTTTTAACCCCAATTCATACGCCAGCATCGGTGTCAAATCAACGTTTGCCTTGCCTCTGACGCCGTCTGTACCGAATAATTTTCCCATAATGTCCTCCATATTATTATGATTATTAAATTCAAGAATATATTTACACTCAATACTACACTTATATTTATATATTTACACACCGATTTCAGTGTTGATGTTCCGCTGCAAATATGCTTACTGCACTATAACAGTTACCGATGAGGGTCGAATACTCTGCACATAGCAAGTGCCTGCAATATTGTAGGTCAGCTTAATGCTCTTGGAGCCGCTTTCCAAGCCCGCCACATCCGCCTCAACGGAAATATTGTTGGCGGAAAGCTGTTCAACTGCCGAAGCCGGACCTTGAACCGTAACGGAAACAACCTCCTGCGATAAGACGTATCTGTACGCCCTGTTG
>JAHZFN010000216.1:2598-2863 GCA_019421315.1 Peptococcaceae bacterium
CTGAACGTTGTCAAAGGTTCTGGTTGCTGCTTTTTCAATCATCACCACAACGTCAATCTGATCTTGAACATCAAGACGAATTCCGTCGTCACTGATCAAGCCAACCTTGGCAGTAACGTTGCTTTTAGCGCCGGTAATGTCGATTGCCTCCGTCTGCACATAATCAATATTATCCAGCAGATATTGGCTGGCAAAAGCCGTAACAATATTGGGCGCAATCACAATGCGGCTCACAGTGTAGCCCTCAGCAGGTTCTCCCACCAAA
>JAHZFN010000216.1:2873-4078 GCA_019421315.1 Peptococcaceae bacterium
GTGTGTCGGAAACAACCGGCAAAACAACCTCTACCGTTTCAGGCATAACCGTCAGCAAATCGTCAAGACTGTTGCCGTTGGCATCGTAAACGCTGACGGGCAGAGTGCCGTTATAGCTGTCTGTCAAAACGCCTGCGGGAATTTTCACAACCGCCTTGCTGATTTTGGCAACATTGTCCTTGGCGCCGGAAATTTTAACGGCATCCGTCAATGCAGACGGCGTCATCAAGGTATATCCGTCCTCCGCCGAAACATCGCTTGTATCTACCTCAACAGGCACGGTAACAGACTTCAATTCCTGAATATTCACCTCAATATCGACAGGTGATACGGAAATCAGCTGCACGCCTGCGGGCAGACCGATATTGATTTTGGCAACGTACTGCCCGATGTTGGCATCGGTCAAATCAACGGAAGCGGAAATATCCTTGGTATCCAAATTTCCCACAACGCCGTTATAACCCTGCACCCGTACCTTAACAGTGTCCACCTTGTCAACAACCGCCATATTGGTAGGCAAATTATTATATTCCAGAGGAATTTCAAAAAGCTTTTCGGTCATCGGGTTTTGGCTTTGGGCAACATATACCCACAAAAAAACAGCGATAACCAAAGCCAACATTATATAGGCGAATTTGCCGCCGTTGAATTTTTCTGCAATTTTTTTTCCAAACATTACTTAGACCTCCTGTTCCAAAAATGAGAAGATCTTTTTTCCTGAACGGTTCTCTGCACAGCACTTTCCGAAAGCAGCCGCCGCAGGCTGGGTTCGTCCAAGTTATTCATCAGCTTGCCGTTTTGAGCGGCGGAAATTCTGCCCGTTTCCTCCGAAACCACCAAAACCAAAGCATCGGAAACCTCCGATATACCGATAGCGGCACGGTGTCTTGTTCCCAGCTCCGAGCTTAAATACGGGTTATCCGTCAGCGGCAAAAAACAAGCCGCCGCCGCAATTCTGTCGCCTCGGATAATGGCGGCGCCGTCGTGCAGGGGCGTGTTCGGCACAAAAATGTTGACCAGAACCTGCTGACTGACCATGGCGTCCATCATAATCCCATTATTAATATATTCGTTCAAACCGACGGAACGTTCCAGAACCAAAAGCATACCCGTCTTGGTTTTGGATTCCGCCAAGCAGGTTTTGATTATGTGGTCTTGAAAATCATTGTCATCCATGCTGCCCTCCAGCGATGACTTGGAGAAAA
>JAHZFN010000217.1:0-943 GCA_019421315.1 Peptococcaceae bacterium
TGTTGTAAAGAGAGTATCCTGCAAATAGCCTGACCAGTTGCTGTACAAGTCGTATACCAGCTGGGCATCGTCAATTTTGATGTTGCCGTTCAAGTTAACGTCGCCTTGATATGCGATGGCGGTATTTGCGCCTTCAATTGCTGTGATTGCTGCCAGAGCTTGGGCTTCCGTTGTATCTTCCGTAACGAAGAACAAGTAGCAGTTATAGTTTTCGGCATTGCTTCTGAACATATCTTTGCCGTTGTATTGATATTTAACGCCTGCTGTCGAATCTGCGGGTACAAATTTAACGACTTTATAGCCTGTAGGAGCGGCTTTGTAGGTATCAAATTCAATGAAGCTTACCGTGCCGGAAATGCTGCTTGTGAGTGTTACTGTTACATTATCTGTAATGCTTTCGGCGGGAATTCGGTAAACACTGTTATCGTCTGCCGCCAATAATTTTGCTTCACTGCTGCCGATTGTATAAGTTACTGTGTACTGCTGACCGTCGGGAGCAGCCGGCAGTTTGAATGTAATATCGGAGCCGTCGGCTTTATTGCCTGTAACGCCTGTAACGTTTGTTGCTTCCTGCGGCAGGGTTACGGTGTAGTTTGCCAAAATAACATTTTGGTTTTCGCCGCAGTTGGCATCTTTGCCTTCCACTGTACCGTTGGGAACAACCATTGCGTCGCTGACGGAGAATACTGCGTTTGTATTGCCTTCGGGAATGGTGTCTTTGACGGTAAATGTCATTGTAACAACTGTTTTGCCGTTGCCGATGGTCTGCGGTTCGCCTTTATCGACAAATTTAACCTTGCCGTCGGTTTTGGCGTTGATATTTTCGGAATCGGCGCTTTGGAATGTGAGCAAATCGGAATTGTAGTTAAGAGTTGCTTCCACGCCGCCGAAGGTGTTGTGGTTGGCTTGGTCGTTGGTGTTGACAATCAAGGATACTGCAATT
>JAHZFN010000217.1:953-3315 GCA_019421315.1 Peptococcaceae bacterium
GGCTTTTGCATTGTCGACCGCAATATTCATTGTGAAAGGCATATTTGTCAGTTCGGCATAAGCGTTTTCTGCTGCTGTCAGAACTTCGTAATTGTCTACCAATGCTTTTTGATTATCGTTCAAATTGTCATAAGCAGTTCTTGCTGCACTGATGGCATCGCCGGATTCGGCGGTAACTGTGCCGATAGCTTTGATCAAGTCATAAACTTGGTTAGCCGCAACCTGGTCAGCGGAGCTGCCGCGGACTTTAACGGTTACGGATACAGGTGTACCTGCGAGTTTTTGCAGATCTGCATTACCGGGATATTTTTCTGCATAGTTTGCCAACGGAGCATCGCAGAGCTGGCTGGTAATGGTAATATCCGCATTGTTTTCAGGAACTTTCTGCAAGAGCAGATTTTCATGGCTGATGCTGGTGGCGTTGGACGAATGATACAGGTTGTAGCTTTCGTCATAGCCTTCTTTTGGAATGTCGGTAACTCGAATGCCGGTGTATTTGTCGTCGGCATAGCTGTAAATCCAAGTCAGACCGCCGTTGCCGTCGTCGCAGGCTTCTCTGAAACCGTGCATATTGGTTGTGATGTTGTCTTGGGCGGTGTTGTCACCTTTGATACCTTCGAAGTAATTGGCTTTAACCCGTTCCATAAGCTCAAGTCCCGTATTGATTTCGGCTTGTGTAAGTTGTGCAATATGGAATGTCAAATCTTTGGTTACGGATTTGCCTGTTGCTTTGTGGGTGAGTTTAACAGTGATTACTGCATCATGTTCACCGTTTAAGTCTTTGTATACGTTTGCCATGGAGCCGTTTACATCCAGATACTGGGGATTTTGGGCTTCGGCGCTCAGTTTGTAGTCGGTAACGCTGATGCCGAGATCTCTGTAACGCAGCAATTTAAAGTTTTCTGTTACGTTGCCGGCATCGATAACTTCGCCTGTTCTGCTGTAAGTCAGCTTGTCAACAGTGTAGTTTTCATCCAGAATTTGGCGCATGATGGCTTCGTAGTCGATCTGCGACTGACCGATAACGGTGAATTCCAAATTGCTGTTTACGGCAATCTGCGGTTCGTAATCGGATGTTCTGGTGAATACGATATTGGCTTTCAGTTTAACGTTTGTTGTGTCTTCCTGGGGAGTGGGTTTGCAGATAACGGGTTGCAAAACGGAGCTGTTTTCCAGTTGAACGGCGGCTGCACCTTCTTCTGCAGTCCAGGTGATGGCGCAGTTGCTGAGAGAAACGGGCAGGCTCAGGTTGGCGGTTACGTTTTCTGCTGTGGTATTTTCGCCTTTCAGCTGTTCAAATGTGAGCTGCGGCAAAATGTTTGCTGTCAGCCAAGCGGAAACCTTAGCGCCGTCCCAGCCGATGATGGTGTTGACCGAATAGGCTTTTGTTTCATTGCCTTTTGTCAATGTGAATGTTACATCATTAACAGCGGCAAAGTTTGGACCTGCCTGGGAAAGATCCTGATAGTAATAGGTGATTTTACCGTCGTTGCCGATATAATCGGTATTAACGGGGTTACTGATTGTTACTGTGATGTCGTTGTATTTGGCACTTAATCTGCCTTGTACCATATCAACAACGTTGGTATCCGTGCCGTAAATGGGTTTCAGCGGACTTGAACCGAGGTAGCTTGCGGCTTCTTCCAGTTCTGCTTTGTCAATTTCGGATTGGGACCAAACGGTAACGGTGAATTCTTTGGTGTCGAAAACTCCGTTTTTGCTGATTTTGGCAGTCAGTTTAACTTCAACCTTGCCGCTTTCGGGCAGTGTAACAACTCCGTTGTTGATGATGTCTGTGTTGCTGCTTGTCCAGGTGATGGTGGTGCCGTTTTCACCGCTTGCGGGGAGAGTGAGGCTGCCTGCGGTTTTGATGTCGGTTTGATCCAAAGTCAGTGCCGCTTTGTCTGCCGCAACATCTTCCGCATCTGTGTCGCCTTCAATAATTCTGCCGCCCTGCCATTTAACAACAGGATAACCGTTGTTGAAATTCGGTCTGGCATCGGCGTTGAAGCCTTCACCCAGCACATTAGCAAAGGAATCGGCTTTCATTTCTTCTGCGGTTTTGGCTGTGGCGTCGTCTGTGCCGTAACCGATACCGTTTGTTGTAACGGTGTTAAGGAAATAGCAGTTGTTTACGGTGCCTACCTTTAAGCCATTGGAATTGTTGATGGAACCTGCAATGCCGCCGACAAAGTTGTTGTAGCTGGTGCCTGTGCAGTTCATTTCGCCCACGCTGTAACAATTTGTTACCTGTGCGGTTGTTTTGGCGTTGGCAAGACCGACGATACCACCGATCCGTTTGGAGCCTGTGATTTTTGCTGTGTTGTAGCAGTTATTGATTGTGCCTTCGGTTGCACCTGCA
>JAHZFN010000217.1:3325-3651 GCA_019421315.1 Peptococcaceae bacterium
ACCGCCGATACCGCCGTAGTTGCCGTTGGTGGCAGTAATTTCGCCGTAGTTGACACAGCCTGTGGTGCTGCAATAAGCAAAGCCTGCAATACCGCCCAGGTAAACCGTGCTTGTATCCAAGTATTCTGCACCTGTGTAGGTTGAGGTGATTTTACCGTAGTTTACGCAGTTTGTCAAAGCGGATGTGCCGTAGGCTATGCCCACGATACCGCCTGTGCGCAGGTTTGTTGCTGTAACATTGGCGTAGTTTTTGCAGTTTTCAAAAGTACCGTAAGAGGTTCTGGCGATGGCGCCCACATTGGAGGTACCTGTGATTTCACCTGTAA
>JAHZFN010000218.1 GCA_019421315.1 Peptococcaceae bacterium
AATTTCATTCAACCAACTTTGCAAAGCATCTTTCGCCCGCCGCAGTCGTTTTACCGCAGCAGCCCCGGCTTACAGCTCAAATACCTGCAATTATTAATCAAGATAAAAATTATGCATAAATTATATTTGTGCGATACACAAAATATGTTATAATTAGTTTAAAGAAAAGACGGATATAAGGTCTTTAGTGCGGCTTAGAATAGATAGCCTTAAAAGACTTACCTGCAAGAAATGCATACTATTATAATATATATCCAAATCAAATTACAATTAATCAAATTACAATTATAAAACAATCAACTTTAACATAATAGCTGTTTTGGAAATATATCAAAAAAAATTTCGTTGAAAAAATCAGCATCGAGAAATACAAGCCGTTGGCATATTTTAAATCTTTTGATTAATTTTTTCGGCAGAAAATGCCGCAACGAGAATGTTCTTGGAAGCAAATTGAGAATATATAAAATTTAGAATGTATAATAAAAAAAATAAGAGAGAATGTGTGGATTATGCGGCAAACAACGAATAACCGCAGACAATACGGAGGTTTGAAAGTAATTTTGGAAATAGTATTAGAAGTAATTTTGAAAACCAAACAGGAAAACAAAGGAGGCTGCCGCAAATGACAAGCTTGAAACAACTTAATATTTTTGCCAATATTGTGGAAAAAGGCAGCTTTACAGCCGCCGCAGAAAGCCTTTTTATGACGCAGCCCGCCATTTCGTGGCAGCTAACAAAGCTGGAGGAAGATTTGGAGGTTTCTCTTTTCAAAAAAAAGGACCGCAATCTTGAGCTTTCGGAAGCGGGAGAAATTGTTTACAGAGCCGCCAAAGAAATGATCGGCGTTTATAATCATGTCCTCAACACCATCGAAAGTTACAAAAATATGAACAAAGGCCGTTTGATTATCGGCGCCAGCAGTATTCCCGGCGAATACATACTGCCGCATCTTTTGTACGAATTCAGCGAGGCACATGACAAGCTGGAAATCAAAATGCAAATCGGCGCTTCGGTTGATATCCTGGAAAGGCTGAGCGCTTCCCAAATAGACATCGGCATTGTCGGAACGCAGAAATCTCAGCCCGACATTGAATATATCCCTTGGCTGGAGGATGAAATCATCGCCGTAACCTCGGCGGCAAACACAGAAATTCCCGATAAGGTTTCCCTCTCTGACCTGGTAAAATATACCATGGTGGGCAGAGGCGTGCAAAGCGGCACCAGAATTGCCATCGATCAGGCGCTGGACAAGGAAAATTTAAGCATAGACAGCTTTCCCAAGTATATATCCATCACCACAACCCAAGGCTTATTAAACGCAGTCGCCGCCGGCATGGGCTTTGCCTTTGTCAGCCGTTGGGCGGCGGAACCTATGATTAAACAAGGGCGTTTAAGAGAATTTTCCGTGAAAAAACTGGTAATCAAAAGGAATTTTTATATTGCAAAATGGAAAACACCGTATCCCGTTCCCGGAGTTGACGCCTTTGCGGAATTTTTACTGAATGCCGATTTGGGACAGGAAAAGCGAGAAAAAGAGGAAAAATAAGACTTTTTAATCTCCGAATTAAAGAAAATATATAATTTAAGCAGGATTTTTGTTGATTTCAGCGAATTAATATTTAGTTATATAGTTATAGTATATTTAAGCATACAAACAAATATAAATAAATGGTTTTTATTTGGAGGGAATCGGTTTGGCTACCATAGTCATAGCTTTTGTTGTCTTAATTTTGTCAAGTTTGTTTTTTGCGATCCAAACATTGCCTCAACTTTATAAGCTAAACGCAACCGGTAAAAAATTTTTTTGGGGTTTTTTAATATTTTTTTTCGCAGCCCCTTGCTTTATACTGGTGTTTTATTATATAATAAAGCAGTACGAATTTAATATTTGGTTAGCGGCGCCCGCAGGGTTTGTCGGTTTGATGTGGTTGGCAATCGGTTTTTTGACAAAAGTTGCCTATAAAACCCTGACTGAAGTTAATCCCAAACGCAAAAGAGTGCCGTTCACCACAGAATTAATCAAAAAACGTTATAAATTCAGCTGTCTGTTTTTCGTCCTTGCCGTTGCCATTTGGGTTTTCGGCTTTGTGCACGGATTCGGCAGCTACGAATACGCTTTCTTACTTTTGTTTTTCTACTTTGTTATTCAGGGTATCGCCTTTGTTTTAGGTAACCGCAAAGCGGTTGCCGACGGCAACATCAAAAACCCCGAACCTCAAGACTAGGCAGATCAAGGCTAAACAAGAGAAAAACAAAACTTAAATTTTGAAAAGCTCACACAACTATACACTATCACAGCAACAAGAGCCGTCATCTGACGGCTCTTGTTGCGTCCGAAAACAAATATGCAAAAACAGCAGTTCCGAAAAACAAAACATTCGGAACTGCTGTTTATTATGAATTGAAAATTCTAATTTAATTCCTCCACAGCTTGCAGCCAAAGATTGACAGAAGCGTCGGTAGGCATCTGCCAGCCGCCGCGGGGCGACAAAGTAACAGCGCCCACCATCGGACCGTCGGGCATACAGGAACGCTTAAACTGCTGAGTAAAGAAACGCCTGTAAAAGTTCTTCAGCCATTTCAAAAGTGTGGCATCATCATAAACAGAACCCCAGGCTTTTTTGGCATAAGCGTAAATTTTGGCAGGCTCAAAGCCGCAGCGCACAACATAGTACAAAAAGAAATCGTGCAGCTCATAAGGTCCCACAATATCCTCGGTTTTTTGCTTGATTTCACCGTCCTCCGTCGGCGGCAAAAGTTCAGGACTGATAGGCGTATCTAAAACGTCCTGCAAAATTGCGGAAGCCTTTTCGCCAAAATTGCCGTCCCTGCTGATCCAATCCACAACCAAACGAACCAAGGTTTTGGGAATTCCCGCATTCACGCCGTACATCGCCATATGGTCACCGTTATAGGTTGCCCAGCCCAAAGCCAGCTCCGAAAGGTCGCCCGTGCCAATCACCAAGCCGTTGTTATCGTTGGCAATATCCATCAAAATCTGGGTTCTTTCTCTCGCCTGGGCGTTTTCGTAGGTAACATTGCGGTCGGCAATATCATGACCGATATCAGCCAAATGCCCCTTTATGGCGGGAACAATGGAAATTTCTTTCATGGTTATGCCCAAAGCCTCCATTAACGCCAAAGCGTTGTTGTAGGTTCTGTCCGTTGTGCCGAAGCCCGGCATTGTGATACCGATGATTTTTTTTCTGTCCCAACCCAGGAAATCAAAAGCGCCGGCAATAACCAAAAGCGCCAGTGTGGAATCAAGACCGCCGCTGATACCGACAACGGCAGTTTGAGAACGGGTATGAAGCAGACGGCGCGCCAAAGCGGCTGTTTGAATACCAAAGATATTGGCGCAGCGTTCCACCATAGCCTCGCCCGATACGGGAGCAAAGGGAGCCGCCGCCACAGGACGCAGAATTTCATCGGAATTTAAATCCGCCATTTCAAAGAAACATTCATTATCGGCAGTTATTTCAGCGGCTTGGTTCATGCCCTTTGTTTTCTGCTGTTCGGCAGAGAGCAAATCAATATCCACATCAGCCACAGTCAAAACGCTTTCTTTGGCAAACGGTTTGGCAACCACCAAGGTTTTACCGTTTTCGCAAATAAATGAATTGCCGCCGAACACCATATCCTGAGTAGATTCAAACATACCGGCGGCAGCGCAGGCATAAGCAGCAGTGTGCATATGGCTGTATACCTCGGCTGTTTTGCGGCTTTGTGCGGCAGATAC
>JAHZFN010000219.1 GCA_019421315.1 Peptococcaceae bacterium
CGATAGCATCGGCAACTTTGCGCATAGCAGCTTCGTCAAAACCGCGGGTTGTGGCGGCGGGGCTGCCCAAACGCAAACCGCTGGTTACGAAAGGTTTTTCGGGGTCAAAGGGAACGCCGTTTTTGTTGCAGGTGATACCAACATCGTCCAAACGAGCTTCGGCAACCTTACCTGTCAAGCCTTTGTTGATCAGGTTAACCAAAATCAGATGGTTGTCTGTGCCGCCGGATACCAGATGAAAACCATGTTCCAAAAGACCGTCTGCCATAGCTTTGGCGTTTTTCAGAACCTGAGCCTGATATTCTTTATATTCGGGTTTCAAAGCTTCGCCCAAGGCAACGGCTTTGGCAGCGATAACGTGCATCAAAGGACCGCCCTGTGTGCCCGGGAATACAGCTTTGTTAATTTTCTTGTAAAGTTCTTCATCGTTGGTCATAATCATACCACCGCGGGGACCGCGCAGTGTTTTATGAGTTGTTGTGGTAACGATGTCGGCATGGCCAACCGGTGTGGGATGCAAACCTGCGGCAACCAAACCTGCGATGTGCGCCATGTCTACCATCAGCAAAGCGCCTACTTCATGAGCGATTTCTGCCAATTTGGGGAAGTCGATGATTCTGGGATAAGCGGAAGCGCCTGCTACAATCAGTTTGGGCTGTTCTGCTTTGGCGATTTCACGAACATGGTCATAATCAATAACTTCGGTGTCTTTTTCAACGCCGTAAGCGGCAAAGTTGAAGTATGTACCGGAAAGGTTAACCGGGGAACCGTGAGTCAGATGACCGCCGTGAGCCAAGTTCATGCCCAAAACTTTGTCGCCGGGTTTCAAAAGAGCGAAATAAACGGCTGTGTTTGCCTGGGCGCCGCTGTGGGGCTGAACGTTAACATATTTGCAGCCGAAAAGCTCTTTGGCGCGGTCGCGTGCCAAATCTTCGATTACGTCAACATATTCACAACCGCCGTAATATCTTTTACCGGGGTAACCTTCGGCATATTTATTTGTACCAACTGAACCTTGCGCCTGCATAACAGCTAATGAAGCAAAGTTTTCTGATGCGATCAGCTCGATCTTGTTTCTTTGGCGTGATAACTCATTATCCAAAGCTTCAGCAACAGCAGGGTCAGTTTGTCTTACAAAATTCAATAAATCCATGAGTTCTTCCTCCTAATATAATATGACTACCGAAAGGGAAAACTTCCAGTAATACATTAATAATATGCCTAACAAAGCCATTTGTCAAGATACCTTACAAAATTAATAGGGATTTTTTTGTTTTATTTTTGCCAAACGGCATATTTAAGTATTTTTTTTAGTTAATTTATCCCCTTTTATCAATAATTACCGCAAATTGCCGATATATTCCGACGAACAGCAAACGCCGTCAAAAACAAAGCCGTTCTTCCAAGCGCACAGTTTTTCCCACGAAAAATCCACGCCGAAAAACGGCTTTATTATTCTTTCATTATCACAATTTTTATTATATGATATAAACAAATACGAGTACGAGCTTTATAAAATCATTGCAAGCCGCCGCCAACCGACAATGCTTGTTTTCCGTCAGTTTTTCGGGTTGCCCCGCTCGTCAAAATTGAGTTTCAATTCGGCTTCAACCTTGAATATGGAAGCGAACAAAGCAATCATCTGCACGCCCAAAACGACCACTGTCAAAATGCCGGCAAGCTGCATATCACTCCGAGCAAGCGCCGCCATAGCGGCGATGGTTAAAACAAGCAAAACAACGCCCAGACGCTGCCAAAGCCTGCCGCAGCACCGATGAGCAAACCGCCAAGTCTGCATATTTTTCATTGAACGGCTTGTGCGGTAGCCGTAAACACCGTTGATTTTTTTCGGTGGATGTCTGTACATCATCAGCCCGCCGAAAATCATAATAAGCGGCACTGACAAATCACATATGAGCATTGTCAGCCAAAATCCCATTTTCGCCGCCTCCCACATCATCGTTTCAATATAATTTAAGCCTTTAAGATAATTTAATTATATTTTAATATATTTTTTTCTGCAATTCTCGGTATTCGTCGTACATTGCCAAACATTCCTCATCCGGAATATGTTCCTTTTGCAAAATTGACGTTTCTCCTTTAAAATAACGGTAAATCTTGTTATCCCGAAAACCGATACGGTCAGCATCGGCAACAGTGTTGGCATAATAACAAAGCTCAATATTCGCCCAAATGATTGCAGAGGCGCACATGGGGCAAGGCTCGCCCGTGGCGTAAAGAACAGCGCCTTTTAAGCTGTAAGAACCGATTTTTTCGCACGCCTTGCGGATCGCCATAACCTCGGCGTGAGCCGTGGGGTCGTTGTTCTTGATAACGCAGTTATGTGCAACGGCAAGAACCTCGCCGTCTTTGACAATAACCGCCCCGAAAGGACCGCCGTCCCCTTGCCTGTAACCCGTTTTTGCGTCATCCATCGCCATTTTTAAATAATCCAAAGCTGATTTTGCCATTTTTCCCTCCACCTATATTTCTGCTGTCAGACATTAAAATATTACATAAAGCCTGCCAAGACTTCTGCAAAAGCATTATACCGCAAGCCAAAATGCTTGCTTGCAAGGGCATTTTTGCGATGCGGTTCAATGCGGCAGGTGCGTGAAACGCACAGGCGGCAACGCCGCCAAGGCTTGCGCAGCAAGACTTCTGCAAAAGCATTATACCACAGAAATCAGCAAACAGTCAAAAAAAGGCAACTCCGATATTTTCAGCCAATCATTGCTTGACAATTATTTTTAACGCCAATTCTTTTCCGAAAAGCCTGTTTAGAATTTGTACGGCAAAAGCCAGCTCGTCAATTTTCACATAATCACAGACGTTTTTATATTCTGCGGATTCCGCAACAACACGTAAATCTTCAAACATCGTATATTCCGAAAAATCCATTTCGCCGCAGACAGAAACGCCCAAAGAGGTAAAATCAATCGCCGAAAATTTGGTTTGGCTTTCGTTTTCCGCAATGTCAGAAACCGCCTTAACAATTTTTTTTGTATTCATCCGAATTACCTCCGAGAATATTATAACCTGTTTCAGGTTATAATTCAACAATCTGTTTTATATTCGCATAATATAAAATTGAGGTGGTTTAAATATGTACAAAAGAATCAGGGATCTGCGAGAAGACAGAGATCTGACCCAAAGGGCAATCGCCGAAATTCTCGGTATGTCCCAAACGGGATATTCCAAATACGAAACAGGCGAAAATGACATTCCAACTGCCATCCTAATTAAGCTGGCAGACTTTTACAACACTTCGACCGATTATTTATTGAACAGAACGAATAATCCGGAACCACCGCAAAACAGCAAATAAAGCAATTCAACCCATTTTACACAGCTTTTTACACGCCGGGGTTCAGTTTTGACAACCGCAAAACAGCCGACAGTTTTTTCATATCAAACCCAAAAGCAAAAAAATAAATTTTTAAATTTTTTGGAATTTACCCTTGACAAAAGGAATTTCATAAACTATAATGGCAACATAAACAAAACCGATGAGCAAAAGTAGTAACCTTTGTGCCGTATATTTTCAGAGAGCTGCCGTTGGTGCGAGTGCAGTAATATATACATTGGCGAATGGATTTGCGAGGGCAACCTGAACAGAGCTTATCTCAGTAGGGAAGACGGAGTCCGACCGTTACAGCGGAACACGCATGATGGTGCGTGATAAAGTGCATTGCGCAGGCAATGAAATTGGGTGGTACCGCAGAAGTATTTGACAGCTTTTGTCCCTTTGTTGGGATAAAGGCTGTTTTTATTGCAAAAAAACTTTTATTGCAAATTAAACCGCCTAATTCCATCAAATAAATCTTAAAAACAGGAGAAAATTATGTATACACTGGATTTTCGATGGTGAAAATAAAATAACCGAAAGCAAACTTATTTCAAATAAAAAATTCAAACTAAAAAAAATCACACATGCCCATAAAAAATTGTAAACAAGGGCAAAGCAAAGGAGATAATAAAAATGACTAAAAAAACATATAAAGATTTCGATAACTACATGAAAAACTACCCCGATGCCAACGGTTATTTCGGTGAATACGGCGGCGCTTTTCTGCCGCCCGAACTGGTTCCCGCTTTTGAAGAAATCACAGGCGCCTACAACGAAATTTGCCACAGCTCCCAATTCATCAGCGAGCTGCGCCGTATCCGCAAAGAGTTCCAAGGCCGCCCCACACCGGTTTATCATTGCGAAAGATTAAGCAAACAGATCGGCAGCCGCTGCCAAATTTACTTAAAAAGAGAAGATTTGAACCACACAGGCGCCCATAAAATCAACCACTGCATGGGCGAAGGTCTGCTTGCCAAATTCATGGGCAAAAAGAAAATCATTGCCGAAACGGGCGCAGGTCAGCATGGCGTTGCATTGGCAACAGCCGCCGCATATTTCGGTTTGGAATGTGACATATACATGGGCGAAGTCGACATCGCCAAACAGCACCCCAACGTTATCCGTATGCAAATGCTGGGAGCCAACGTTGTTCCCGTAACCTTTGGACAAAAGACATTGAAAGAAGCCGTTGACGCCGCTTTCGATGCCTACATGAATGAATATCAGGATGACCTCTCCTGCATAAGTTGTGTGGTTGGCCCTCAAACTTCCCCGATGATGGTTCGAG
>JAHZFN010000220.1:0-1394 GCA_019421315.1 Peptococcaceae bacterium
GTTTTTCAGCTCCGTAAGGGCTGTGTATGTGCAGCCTTTGGCTCCGGGACCGCCGTTTATCAATAATACTTTCATAAATTGTGCACCTACTGAATGTTTTCCGTAATTTAATTATAATAAAAACGAGGCTTCAAGAGAAGTCTCGTTTAGTTAATCACTTTATACCTAAAGGTTATAGCCGACTATTTGATTTTAGCAGCAGTTTGCGCCGCCTTTAAAAATTTTTTCACGGTTTCGCTCGGCGCCAAGGCGTGGAGCAAGCCATATGTCGTCCCGCAGCCTATCCACATGATTGCTCCAGCCACGGTGCATAAGCATCAGATTTTCACCATACAAACCGCTGATTTGCAGCCTGCTTGTATTTGCCAGCCTGTGATGAATCGATACCGCACAGCAAAATGTTTCCCATGAAAGCTCCAGCCAGTCCTGCGCATTTTCGCAGATGGAGCATGGTATCGTCAAATATGCCGCCGATAACATCAATATTGTTTCCGAGATTTGCCAGGATTTCCTTGGCGTTTTCGGGGGTATTTTCAAAAGGTACTATTTCAAATTTTATATCAGGGCATTGCTCCTGAATTTTAGGGCACATCTGCATAAGCAGCTGAGCGGGAGTCATCGGTGACGAACCGATACGAATAATATTTTCGCCTTCGTTCATTGCATTTTGGGCGCATATTACCGAATCCTTGCAGTAACGAATTATGTATTTTGCGTCTTGATACAGCGATTCACCTGCCTTTGTCAATACAAGCCCGCAGTGCGTTCTTTCAAACAATACCACCTCACGAGCCTGTTCAAGCAAATTGATCTGCTTTATCACAGCAGTCGGCGTGGCGTAATATATAATTTTACCGCCGCTTTATTGAAGCTGCCCGCATCGACAACTTTAATAAAAGTTTCAATCTGCGGATTATACATCAAATCACCACCTTTGGTTTGTGTTTTAATTATATCCGCTTCCGAATTTTATGTCAAATTGCGAAATTTTATAAATGCCAATAAAAAAGGAGTTCGGCATACTATTGCTGACTGAACCGCCTACCCAGTCCCATAAAACGGATTTTTAAGCAGAAAAAACCTCAGTCGTTGCAAAAACGACTGAGGTTTTGATAATATTTTATTTAAGATTTTATTTTTCTGTTTGGGGTTGACGCAACTGTTCTTCAATTCTCTGAATCAAATTGTGCGCCGCCATGGTTGCGGAAATTTGGCCGTCCACAATCAGTCGGTCGGTTTTTTCCATTTCGGCAATAACCGCAGGATTTTGGTAAATCAGGTTTTGGATATACTCATCGGTCATATGGCGAACCCATTCAATGGTTTGCTGTTGACGGCGTGCTTTTAAGGTGCCCGCATCCGTCATCTGCTTCATAAAGCCCTCAATAACCTCC
>JAHZFN010000220.1:1404-7910 GCA_019421315.1 Peptococcaceae bacterium
TGCCAGTTGTGAGGGGCGCAGATAGTGCAGAATTTGTTCAAATTCCGCCCTTGCCATCATGGCTTTTTGTTTGTTGTCGCCGTCTGCCTTGTTAACAAGAATTGCGTCGGCAATTTCCATAATACCTTTTTTAATGCCCTGCAAATCATCACCGGCGCCCGTTAAGGCAACCATCAGGAAAAAGTCCACCATGGAACGAACCGTGGTTTCACTTTGACCGACGCCAACGGTTTCAACAAGAATTGTATCATAGCCAAAGGCTTCGCAAAGCAGCATGGTTTCGCGGCTTTTTCTGGTTACACCGCCCAAAGTGCCGCCGGAGGGAGACGGTCTGATGAAGGCATTTGCCTCTTTGGAAAGATTTTCCATACGGGTTTTATCCCCCAGAATGCTGCCATGGGAAAGGGAACTGCTGGGGTCAACCGCCAAAACGGCAACCTTATGCCCTTTTTGGCAAAGAGTGCAGCCCAATGCTTCGATAAAGGTACTTTTGCCTGCCCCCGGAACGCCTGTGATACCAACACGAACACTTTTGCCCGTATACGGCAAAATGCCTTGAATTATTTCCTGACCCAAAGAAAAATGCTTGGGTGCGTTGCTTTCGATAACGGTTATGGCACGAGAAAGAATTACACGGTCGCCTTTTAAAATGCCGTCGATGTAATCCTGCGCCGTCAATTTTTTCTTTTTCACAATATTTTCTTTCGGTTTGGCGCCGCCGACACCCTCAACCCCGGTCATAACAAAACCCGGAAATTTTTTTTCATCTGCGTTTTCCGGAATCCATTCCGGCTTATATGTATCATAGCCCATCATAAAAACCCCTTTCGAGTAATCTATTCATGATTTTTATTTCGATTTATCTCTAACATAAATTTCTATAAATATCATACCACGGCAGAGTTTTTTTTTCAATTTAATTAGTGATTTTTATAAATTTTTTCTTTAGGCAAAAAACACCCTTCCAAACGAAGGGTGCTTATCATATTTTAAGTCCAAATTATTAACTATTTACTTTATTCTGCTTTTTTACGAACAGGATAACAAACCTCGGTAACAAACTCATCGGGGTTTTGGGTTTCGTGGAGGCTGACATGATAAATGTTAAACATATTGCCGCAGCATTCATAACCGTTGCCGTTAATCCATTCCATACAGGAAGCGACAACATCATTTATCTGCTCATAGCTGCCTTTGTAAGTGCAGGAAGCAACGGTAACGGCAGGCAATGTGCGGAATTTAACGTGTTCCGTATCCCGGTATTTGCCTTTAACGGTTTTCTGCGCTTCAACCTCAACGTCCTTTTACTTATACTCCCCGTCAAGAAAAGTAACACTGCAATAGCAGGGTTCAGACGGAATCATGTTCAAAGGGTCGGTTTCCCGGCAAAGAATACCCCAAACCATACTCTCGTCCTCATAACGGGGAATAACCATTCTGAGGCAGGCAGCGTAGCGTTCGGGAATAGTTTTGATTGTTGTGTTGTATTTCTTGGTGTCTTCCTTTCTCAGCCGTTTTTGAGCTGTATCCAGAAGTCTGAGTTTTTGTGCTGTGTCGTCAGCCAACTTTTCCAACTCCGCTTTTCTTTCTTCCAAACATTGGTAAAGGTATTCTTTATCATCGTAAAAATCCAAAATGCGGCAAATTTCCGCCGGTTTGAACCCCATGTCTTTGAGAGAGGTTATGCGGCAAATCATAGGCAGTTGCGCTTCGCTGTAATAACGATAATCTGTAAAAGGGTCAATCTTGGCGGGTTTAAGCAAGCCTATTTCGTCATAATGACGCAGCATACGAACACTGACTCTGGACAGTTTTGAAAAATCTCCTATTTTCAGCATGGCGGCATCTCCGTAAATCACTTTTCTTTGAGCTCATGTCGATCATGATACCTATTACAGTGTCATAGTCAACGGCAAATTAGATTTTGCAACAATTTTTTTTGCAATAAAAAAGCCTGCTGTCAGATTATAACATAAACAACCGCAAATGCAAAGCACCCTCTCCCGAAAAAATCGGGAGAGGGTGCTTTGGAAATTTTTATTTATTATTAAAGCTAAAGCTATTCATAATCAGCCATTATTTCATTTAATTTTTCCATCATGTCTTTGGCGCAATCGGCAGCGGAAAAATCAGCGCCGTAGATTACGGCAACACCGTGTTGATATAAGAATTGGCGGTCCTCCGCAGAAATTTTGCCGCCGTAAACAACCATAATATCTTCACGCCCCATATTTGCCAATTCTTCAACCAGCTGCGGCAGCAAAGTTTTATGTTCGGCAGACAAATAACGGGTATCAACAATATGTACATCGTTGTCAGCGGCATCTTGGGCGGCTTCGGCAGGAGTTTGGAATAAAGGTCCCATATCAACGTCAAAGCCCATATCGGCGTAAGCCGTTGCGAAAATTCTAACATCCTGTTCATTGCCGTCCTGCCCCATTTTTGCCATCATGATACGGGGACGGCGACCCTGCTCTTTCTCAAAATCGTCAGTCATTTGACAAACCTCTTTGATAACTTCTTCCATTTTTTTAAACCTCCATAAAATATGTCAATATATAATACTTGCAAAAATTTAGATTGCTCCCGCAAAAACATTATACCGCAAGCAAAAAATGCTTGCTTGCAAGGACATTTTTGCGCCGCGGTTCAATGGTGCGGTTGCGTGAAACGCACAGGCGGCAACGCCGCCAAGACTTGCGAAGCAAGGCTTCTGTAAGACATTATACCATCAGACAGCCTCAGTTTCAACAAACAGTTCAAAATCAAGAGCAAACGCAAAAATCCCTCTCCCGAAAAACGGGAGAGGGATTGATAATTCTATTTAAGAATTACAGCCGAACCAAAAATTATTCAGCATCTGCCATTCTTGCATTCAGTTTTTCCATCATGTCTTTAGCACAGTTGGGAATTACGGAACCGGGGCCGTAGATTGCAGCTGCGCCATGATCATAGAGGAATTGATAATCCTGTGCGGGGATTACGCCGCCGGCGATAACCATGATGTCTTCACGGCCGCGTTTTTTCAATTCTTCAACCAACTGAGGCAACAATGTTTTGTGACCTGCAGCCAAAGAACTCATACCAACGATATGAACGTCGTTGTCTACTGCGTCTTGTGCAGCTTCGGCAGGAGTTTGGAACAAAGGACCCATGTCAACGTCAAAGCCCATGTCAGCATAAGCTGTTGCACAAACTTTAGCACCACGGTCATGACCGTCTTGACCCATTTTGGCAATCATGATACGAGGACGGCGACCATGTTCTTTTTCGAATGCGTCAGTCATTTCACGAACTTCGTTGATAACTTCGTCATCGGAGAATTCAGCATTGTAAACACCGCTGATTGTACGGATGATAGCTTTATGACGACCGCAAACTTTTTCAACAGCGGCGGAAATTTCGCCCAAAGAAGCTCTGGCACGAGCAGCTTCAACAGCCAATTCCAGCAAGTTGCCTTCGCCTGTTTCAACAGATTTGGTGATAGCTTCCAGGCAACGGTCAACATCGTCTTGATTACGTTCAGCACGCAATTCTTCCAAACGACGGATTTGCGCTTCACGAACGGCAGTGTTGTCTACGTCCAAAATATCCAGCGGATCTTCTTTGTCCAATACATATTGGTTCAAGCCAAGAATCTTTTCACTGCCGGAGTCGATACGAGCCTGGCGGCGGGCAGCAGCTTCTTCAATACGCATTTTGGGAAGACCTGTGTCGATGGCTTTTGCCATACCGCCAAGTTTTTCAACTTCTTGGATATGAGCCCAAGCACGGCGGATCAATTCGTCGGTCAAAGCTTCTACATAGTAGGAGCCTGCCCATGGGTCGATAACTTTACATACTTTGGTTTCGTCCTGGATGTAAAGCTGAGTATTACGAGCGATACGAGCAGAGAAGTCAGTAGGCAATGCAATGGCTTCGTCCAATGCGTTGGTGTGCAGGGACTGGGTATGACCGAGAGCAGCACCCATAGCTTCCATACAAGTTCTGGTGATGTTGTTGAAAGGATCTTGTGCAGTCAAGCTCCAACCGGATGTCTGAGAGTGTGTACGCAAAGACATGGATTTGGGATTTTCGGGGTTGAATTGTTTAACAATTTTAGCCCACAGCATACGAGCTGCACGCATTTTGGCAACTTCCATGAAGTAGTTTTTACCGATTGCCCAGAAGAAGGACAAACGAGGAGCAAACTGGTCAACTTTGAGGCCTGCGGCTTCACCTGTACGCAGGTATTCCAGACCGTCTGCCAATGTGTAACCCAATTCGATGTCAGCGGTTGCACCGGCTTCCTGCATATGGTAACCGGAAATGGAGATGCTGTTGAATTTGGGCATATATTTGGAAGTATAAGCGAAGATGTCGCCGATAATTCTCATGGATGCTTTAGGCGGATAAATATAAGTGTTACGCACCATGAATTCTTTCAGAATGTCGTTCTGAATGGTACCTGCCATAACTTTTTTGTCAACGCCTTGTTCTTCACCGGCAACAATGTAGAATGCCAAAATAGGAAGAACGGCACCGTTCATGGTCATGGATACGGACATTTGATCCAAAGGAATACCGGAGAACAAAATTTCCATATCTTTAATGGAGTCAACGGCAACACCGGCTTTACCAACGTCACCTACTACTCTGGGATGGTCGGAGTCATAGCCGCGGTGGGTTGCCAAGTCGAATGCGATAGACAAACCTTTTTGACCTGCTGCCAGGTTGCGGCGATAGAACGCATTGGATTCTTCGGCTGTGGAGAAACCTGCATACTGACGTACTGTCCAGGGACGGAAAACGTACATTGTTGCATAAGGTCCACGCAAGAACGGAGGAATACCTGCCATATAACCAATATGGTGTGCGTTTTTAATATCTTCTTCTGTGTACAAAGGTTTAACGTCAATTTGTTCCATTGTACGATTATATAATTGATCAAAGGACATTCCTGTCTCTTTTTCTATTTGTTGAATCCACTCTTCTTTGCTTTGCGCACCACGGGCTTCATCAAATGCAATTTTGCTGAAATCAGGTCTAGACATTAGCAAATCCCCCTTGCTTTTTGAATTTTAGTTAAGATTTCCAAGCAGTTAGCTTTAACATGGATGTATTCGTCTACGCCTGCGGCGTCGTAAGATTCTTTATATTCAGCAGCAGGAGCGCCGGCCAGAACCACCATAGTTTCGGGGTTTGCGGCTTTAACGGCTTTAGCAATAACGGGAACGATTTCAGGATAATCAACGTCTTTACCGCAGATACATACTACTTCTGCTTTGGAGTCGATAGCAGCCTGAGCAACTTCTTCCGCAGTCGGGAAACCGTTGTTGCCGATTACATCAAAGAAACCAACTTCAAAGAAGCCTCTGGAGAAGTCAGCTCTGGGTTTATGATTGGGAATTTTGCCGTAGTTAGCGGAGAATACGTGAACAACATTGCCTGCTTCGGCAGCTTTGATTGTTCTGTCGCGCAATGCTTCGTATTCTTCTGTCCAGCGATGAGCTTGGATAGGAGCAACTTCCAAAGCTTCGCCTTTGTTCAAAGCTTCACGAACACAGATCAGGCAGGCACCCTGTTGGAAAGCAGCAACAGCGCCGCAGAGTTCGCAGTCACCTTTGGCGATAACGTCTGCAATGTCGAATTGAGGAGCGTTAGCTTTAACAGCTTCCAATTCTTTGGCACGGGCAGCTTTGGCATCAGCTTGGCAAGGAGTTTTGAAAGGAACTTCGGCTTTGTTGGCATACATATTTGTACCAACGGCACGGTCTTTTCTTGTAGCCAGGTTTTTCAGTCTTTGAGCCATGATTTCGGCAATGGCGTTTTGAACATCGCCGTTTTTCAAAAGTTCAACAATGCCGCCTTTGGCGTCGATATCCTGAACTTTTTCCCAGATCATGTTGGCAACTTTGTTTGTCAAGTATTCAACATACCAGGAACCGCCTGCAGGGTCAACGGGCTGCAGCAGGTTGAATTCGTTTTGCAGCATAACCTGTTGGTTACGGGCAATACGACGGGATTGTTCGCAGGAAGCACCCAAAACATCATCGAAAGGAGCAACTTCCATTTCGTTGATACCGCCGATAACAGCGGAGAAAGTTTGAGTTGTTGCACGCAAAACGTTTACGTATGGATCATTTACTGTATATGTAAATTTGGATGTACGAGCATAGATGTCGATTTTTTGAGCTTCTTCGTTGCCGCCGTAGGCTTTAACAACTTGAGCCCAAACCATTTTAACGGCACGGAGTTTAGCAATTTCCATAAAGAAGTTAGCACCGATGGAGAATGTGAAGCGGAGTTGTTTAGCAACAGTGTTGATATCCAAACCTCTTTCAATCATTGCGTCAATATAAGCGATAGCTTCGGCAACTGCATATGCAACTTCCTGAACGGCATTGGCACCGCCGTTATGGTAAACAGAACCGTTGATGAGAACAGTTTTCAAACCGGGCATTTTGTCTGCTGCGGCTTTGATAACAACTGCCATTTCATCATAAAGTTTTTCCAAGGAGCAGGGC
>JAHZFN010000023.1 GCA_019421315.1 Peptococcaceae bacterium
AAAATGTTGAAAATGCGGGGTATTCCGCACCAGGTTTTGAATGCCAAATACCATGAAAAAGAAGCGGAAATCGTGGCTCAGGCAGGTCGTTTCGGCGCTGTAACCATCGCCACCAATATGGCGGGCCGCGGTACCGACATTGTGCTGGGAGGCAACCCCGACTTTATGCTGCGCCAGGAAATGGCAAAACACCCCGACAAAGAATATACCGAAGCGGAAAAAGCCGAAAAATTAGCTGCTTATCAGGCTGAAACTAAAGACGAACACGAAAAGGTTTTGGCGGTGGGCGGCTTGGCAATCATCGGTACGGAACGCCACGAATCCAGACGAATTGACAACCAGCTGCGCGGCCGTGCAGGCCGTCAGGGCGACAAGGGTAATTCTCAGTTCTTTATTTCTTTGGAGGATGATTTGGTGCGTCGTTTCGGCGGCGATAACCTGAAAAATATGATGAACAAGGTGGGTATGAACGATGATATGCCTATCGAAAACGGCATGGTTACCCGTTCCATCGAAAGCGCCCAAAAGAAAATTGAAGCCCGTAACTTTGAAATTCGTAAAAACGTGCTGGAATACGACAATGTAATGAATACACAGCGTGAAATTATTTACGGTCAGAGAATGCAAGTTCTGCGTGAGGAAGATGTTCACGAGCAAATTCTTTACATGATGCAGCAGACTGTGGATAATATTATCGCCAAATATAAAGGTATCAACACTTATTTGGAAGAATGGGATTTGCCCGCATTTCTGCATGAAATTGAAGTTGTGGCTCCAGACCATGGCATGGACGAAAAATCCCTGTTGAAATATGATGCCGACGATGTTTCCGAATTGTTCTACAACAAAGCTGTGGCTCATTTGGACGAAAAAACCGAAAGAATCGGCAAGGATGTTATGTCCGCCATCGAACGCAGCGTAATTCTGAAAGTTGTTGACAGCAAATGGATGGATCACATCGATGCCATGGATCAATTCCGCCGCGGTGTCAGTTACCGTGCTTACGGCAAGGTAAATCCTTTGGACGATTACAAAAATGAAGGCTACGCCATGTTCCAGGAAATGATTTCCGATATTCAGATGGATGTTTCCCGCTTGATCCAAAGGGTTGAAGTTGCCGAAAAACAGGAAGAACGCAAGGATTTGGTGGAAAACCGTGGCGACGAACAGCCGAAGAAAAAGAAACCTATCAGGAGAACCGAAAAGAAGGTCGGCAGAAACGATCCCTGCCCCTGCGGCAGCGGCAAAAAATACAAAAACTGCTGCGGCAAAAACGTTTAAATAATTGTTTATAAATTGATTATAGCTGAAAACAGTTGATAGATAAAAGATAGATAAAATAACAAAAAATTTGAGGTGTTATTATGCTAAACGATTGGAAATCTCCAATTGAAAAGGCTAAAGAAAAATTAAATGAGCTGGGAGAAGCTTTGGATATAAAAGGCAAAACGGCGGAAATTGAAAAGCTGGAGGCTGTTACGGCGGAAACCGGTTTTTGGGATGATCAGGAAAAGGCGCAGCAAACCTTGCAGAAAATGACGGGTCTGAAAAACTCTGTAGACGGTTATAAAAAGCTGTCGGCTGACTGCGAGGATTTGGAGGCTTTGCTGGAAATGGCTTTGGAGGAAGACGACGAATCCATGGAGGGCGAGGTTTCCTCAATGTACAAGGATTTGGAAAAAGCCTTGGAAAAACTGGAGATTGCCGTGCTTTTTTCGGGAAAATACGATGACCACAACTGCATTATCTCTTTGCACGCCGGCGCAGGCGGCACCGAAGCCCAGGATTGGGTGGAAATGCTTTACAGAATGTACAGCCGTTTTTGTGAGCAGAACGGTTTCAAAACCGAGGTTTTGGACTATCTGGAGGGGGACGAAGCAGGTATCAAAAGTATAACAGTCGCCATCAACGGTCCAAATGCTTACGGTCATTTCCGTTCGGAAAAAGGCGTTCATCGTTTGGTGCGCATTTCGCCCTTTGATGCAGGCGGCAGACGGCACACTTCCTTTGCCAGTCTTGATTTGCTGCCCCAGGTAGAAACGGATAACGAGGTTGAAATCAACCCCGATGATTTGAAAATCGACACTTACCGAGCAGGCGGCGCAGGCGGACAGCACGTCAACAAGACAGATTCCGCAGTGCGTATTACCCATATTCCCACAGGGATTGTGGTGCAGTGCCAGGACGAACGCTCTCAGTTTAACAATAAAGACAAAGCCATGCGCCTTTTGCAGGCAAAGCTTTTGGAAATGAAGGTCAAGGAACACGAAAAAGAACTGCGTGAACTGCGGGGCGAACTCCAGGAAATCGGCTGGGGCAGTCAAATTCGCTCATATGTTTTCCAGCCATACCGCATGGTTAAGGATCACCGCACCAATTACGAAGTGGGGGCGGTGGACGCTGTGATGGACGGCGATTTGCTGGGTTTCATGGTGGCGTATCTGAAAGAGTTTAAATATTAATATAATTTATAAATACAGGATGTTTGGAAAAATTATGAGGAGGGAACTTAGTGGAAACAGTTAATTTGGAAGCCAAAGCCAAAGAATTAAGACGGCATATCATCAGTATGCTTGCCGCCGCAGGCTCAGGTCATCCGGGCGGTTCTTTGTCCGCTGCCGATTTGGTAACAGCTCTTTACTACAATGAAATGCAGGTTGATCCGCAAAATCCGCAGTGGGACGGCAGAGATTATTTCGTTTTGTCAAAGGGTCATGCGGCGCCTGCTCTTTACGGCATTTTGGCTATGAAAGGATATTTCCCTGTTGAAGATTTGCAGACACTGCGCAAGCTGGGCAGTCATTTGCAGGGGCATCCCTGCCGTCTGAAAACACCGGGTGTGGAAGTCAGCACAGGTTCTTTGGGTCATGGTGTCAGCGTTGCCGCAGGCATTGCCAAAGGTTTAAAGCTGGACAACAAGCCGAACCGTGTTTACACAATCGTCGGTGACGGCGAAAGTCAAGAGGGACAAGTTTGGGAAGCCGCTATGTTTGCCGCTCATTACAAGCTTGACAATTTTGTTTTGATTTTGGACAGAAACCGTCTGCAAATTGACGGCAGACCGCAGGATGTTATGAACCCCGAACCTTTGCCCGAAAAATTCAAGGCTTTCGGTTTTAATGTGATTGAAATTGACGGTCATAATATGAATGAAATTTTGGCGGCGTTTGCCAAAGCCAGAGAATGCAAGGGTATGCCCACGGCGATTATCGCCAACACAATCAAGGGCAAAGGCGTTTCTTTTATGGAAGATCAGGTTGGCTGGCACGGCAATGCGCCCAAGGGCGACGAAGTTACCAAAGCGTTGGCGGAATTGGCATAGGAGGCGGACAAAATGGCAGATAAACAAGCAACCAGAGAAGCATACGGCAAAGCGTTGGCAGAGCTCGGCAAAACCAACGAAAATCTGGTGGTATTGGATGCAGACCTTTCCAAGTCCACCAAAACGGCTGAATTCGCCAAGGTTTTCCCCGAAAGATTTATTAATGTCGGCATTGCCGAACAAAACATGGCTTGTGTTGCGGCAGGCTTGGCAACGGTTGGCAAAACCGTTTTTTGCAGTTCTTTTGCAATGTTTGCGGCAGGACGCGCTTTTTAGCCGGTTCGCGATTCCATTGC
>JAHZFN010000221.1:0-712 GCA_019421315.1 Peptococcaceae bacterium
AAATTCCAACGAAAGAGCATACAGACACGAGTATTTGGGTGAGGTTACAGGCGGCGGCGGTGAAGTTTTCGAGAATGTTGTTTTGCGGAAAATTTCCGACGAAGAAATAGGCGGTTTCGACCGTATTCGTCGGGGAATTGACTGGGGATACGGCAAGGACCCTTTTGTGTATGTGGTGTGTTATTATGACCGCAAGCACAATCAATTATACATTTTTGATGAATTTTACAAGCACAGCGCCAAGTTTAATGAAATTGCGGCTTATATTCACGGCGAAAATAAGGACAATTTGCCGATTATTGCCGACAGCGCTGAGCCGCGAAGCAACGATGAACTGCGGGAGCGAGGTCTTCGGGTTTTGGCGGCGAAAAAGGGTGCGGGCAGTATCGAACATGGTATATGCTGGCTGCAGAATTTGGACGCAATTATTATTGACAAAAGGCGAACACCCAATGTCTGCCGCGAATTTTCCTGTTATCATTTGCTTTCTGACAAAAATGGCAGCTACTTGGGAGGCTATCCCGATCAGGACAATCATACCATTGACGCTGTCAGATATGCAATGGAGCAGGATATGCGGAAAAATGCTTACAGTTTCGATTGATTGACGGCTGCACGAAAATGCAGTGGTTGGGCGGGTTGGGTAAAAAAATGAAAGGAGGTGCAAAGATGTTTTTTTCGGAGACAGAAAGAATTGTAGCGGATATTGAAG
>JAHZFN010000221.1:722-3857 GCA_019421315.1 Peptococcaceae bacterium
AGGAAATTTTGCTTTCGGAAATTTTGGATTGGCAGATTAATCCCAAGCGGCAGCAGATGTTGGTTGGGCAGAGATATTACGAAAACCGCAACGATATTTTGCAGCGGCGCCGTATGGTTATAGGCGAAGGCGGCAGTCTTTGGGAGGACACCAATCTGGCTAATACCAAAATTGCTCATGCTTTTGCCAAAAAGCTGGTTGACCAAAAATGTCAGTATCTGCTGGGAAATCCGATGGCCATTCGTTCGGAATGTGAGGAGCTTAACACTGTTCTCAACCGAATTTTTGACAAGCAGATGTTGAGGCGGCTGGGAAATCTCTGCAAGGAAAGCATTAACAAGGGCATTGCCTGGCTTCAGGTTTATATCAACGGCGAGGGCAAGCTGGATTTTGCCAAGATACCGTCTGAGGAGGTGATACCTCTTTGGCAGGACGGCGAAAAAAGAGTTTTGCAGGGCGTTATCAGAATGTATACGGTTTTGGAATATATCGGCAAGGAGCCTACCAAAGCAGTTAAAGTGGAATACTGGACATCCGACGGAGTGCGTTATTACCGTATGGAAAAGGACGAATCCCGCAAGAACAAGCCAAATTATTCGTTGGTTCCGGACGAGGACATGGCGGAAAAATTCGTCGATTTGAAATTGAAAAAAGGAGACCCTTTCCCCCATTTTATGAACGGCAAAAAAGGTCGTTTTTGGGGTAAGGTGCCTTTTGTGGCTTTTCGTTATAACGAAGAGGAGCTGCCTTTGATAACCTTTATTAAGGGTTTGATTGACGATTATGATTTGCTGAAATCCGATGACAGCAATACCATATTGGACAACCCCAATTCTGTTTTGGTGATCAGAAATTATGACGGCACCGATTTGGGTGAGTTCAGACGGAATTTGGCGGCTTACAGAGCTGTTAAGGTCAGCGATAACGGCGGCTTGGAGAGCATTTCCGCCGATATTAACACTGCCAGTATCAACGAGCATTTGAGCATGGTCCGCAAGGATTTGTTTGAAATGGGCGGCGGTGTGGATACTCAGAACAATCATACCGGCAACACCAGCGGTGAATATTTGAAGTATCTTTACGCTGATTTGGACTTGGACTGCAACGGTATTGAGAGGGAATTTCAGGCTTCTTTGGAACAGCTTTTATATTTTATTTTTCAATATTACCGTCTTTTGACGGAGGCTGATTATTCCAAGGAAAAGGTTGATTTTATCTTTAACCGCGATATTATTATCAATGAAACAGAGGCTATCGGCAACTGCGTCAGCAGTATCGGTATTTTGTCCGACAAGACGATACTTGCCAACCATCCCTGGGTGACGGACCTTATCCGTGAAGAAAAAATGATTAAAGAAGAAAATAATAAAGAAGAAAAGAATAGAGAGAAAAACGAGGATGAGCAGGCAGGCGGCGGACAAAACGCAAACGATAAGGCGGCGGTAAACGCCGATAATTCCCAATCAACTGTCAGCGACAGTGCTGACATTAAGTAGTTGTGTGAGTAGTTGTATGAAAGCCGGTTTTGGCGGTGAATTTGTTGTGTGGTAGGCTGCCAAAGCCGCAATGTAATTGTTAGTTGTTATTTTGAGCTATGATTGTGATGAAATTTGTATAGCTGTGTGAGCTAAAAAAAGCCGAGTTCGGCTCGGTTATGGGAGGTGAAAAATTGTGATTGAGTTGTTGCGCAAGCTTTTGGGTGACGCTTTGACCGACGATATGGTTCAGCAGATTGCAGCGTATTTGGCTGAAAATTATGTTGAAAAAGCTGAATATGACAAGGTTTTGGCGGCGCAGGAGGAGCAAGGAAACAGTTCTGAGCAATTTAAGGAAAACAAAGAAAAGGACGGCGGTAATGCCGCAAGCGTTTCTGCGGACAGCGGTTTGGTGGCTGAACAGAATGCGGATGCGGACAAAACGGCGGCTGTTCGAGCGGAAATTGAAAAAGAGGTACAGGCTGAATATGAAGAACGTCTTTATGCCATTGAATTTGATTACGCCGTGAACATTGCTCTTTTGCAGATTGGCGTTGTTGATTTGGATTTGGTTAAGGTTAAGCTGGATTTGACCAAGCTCAGCATGAACGAAAAAGGCGAAATCAGCGGCTTGGAGGAACAGGTTGAGGAAATTCGTCAGCAGTTCCCCATGCTTTTTGTTGACAATGCGGATTTATTGCCTGCAAATTTTTACGGTTTGAAGCCTTTGGTTGGGCAGAAAAATTATTCAGCCATTACCAGAGAGGACATCAACAACATGAATTACAAAGAAAGACTGGCTTTGCTCAAGAGCAACCCGTCTTTGTATCACGCTTTAATAGGTTAAATTTTGATAAGTTAGATTTTGATAAGCAAATTTTGATTTTATTAGAAGAGAGAATTTGAAAAATATGCCCGAATGGGCAGGTTTAACAGGAGGCATTTTATGGCAAACACGACGACAAAATTAGCGAATTTGATTAATCCCCAGGTTATGGGTCCGATGATTTCTCAGGAAATGGAGGAAAAAATGGTTTTTGCCGACCTTTGCGAAATTGATTACACTTTGCAGGGTGTGGCGGGCGACACTTTGAGTTTACCTGTATATTCTTACATCGGTGACGCAACTATTGTTGCCGAGGGTGAAAGTATTCCCATTACACAGTTGACGGCAACCAGCACTACCGCTCAGGTTAAAAAAGCTGCAAAGGGTTTGGAGCTGACAGACGAAGCGGTACTTTCCGCATACGGCGACCCTGTGGGCGAAGCAGCCAAACAGTTGGGTCAGGCTATTGCCAACAAGGTTGACGCCGATGCTTTGGCAGTTTTGGAAACTGTTGATACAGACATGACGGAGGGCAACGGCACAAACGTTATCTCCGCCGATTTGGTTGCCGACGCTTTGGTTAAGTTCGGTCAGCTGATTGACGGCGACAAGGTTTTGATCGTTGCTCCCAAACAGTTGGCGGCTTTGCGAAAATCTGAAGATTGGATTAAGTCCACCGACATGGGCGTTGATATTTTGACTTCCGGCTGTGTGGGTATGATCCACGGCTGTCAGGTTATGGTTTCCACCAGAATTGCGGAACAAACCTCCGGCTCCAATAAGGTTTATCATAATTTTATTGTTAAGCCAGGCGCTTTGGGTCTTTGCATGAAA
>JAHZFN010000222.1 GCA_019421315.1 Peptococcaceae bacterium
ATAGAAAAATGGCAAACGGAAACCTGCATACTTTACGGCAAAAAGGACAATTTGACACCGCAGAATGTAATTGATAATTTCTGCCGAAAACACGGCTGCAAACTGCAAATCATGCCGCAGGGCGAACATTTCTTCCACACCGAAGATCAGCTTGCTGTTTACCGAAACTGGCTGAAAGAAGTTTTATAATCAATTCTAACCTCAAGGAAGGGCGAAAAAAAATGAATGAGCAAACAAAAGAAAACAAATATATTGATTTATCTTTATTATTAACGAAAGATACACCTATTTTTCCGGGAGAACCTGATATAATTTTCAGAAAGCACCTTAACATGGCAGAAAATTCCTGCAATGAACATCAAATAACCATAAACTCCCATTTTGGCACTCATATTGATTTTCCGTATCATATGTTTGATAACGGCAAAAAATCAAGCGATTTCAATATGGAAAAATTCATCGGCAAAGGCAAAATTATTGATACCCGTAATTTAAATACAGACGATTTAAATATTTGTGATGAAGAGATTTTTTTGTTATACACAGGGCATATGGATAACAATATTGATAATTTATTCAACGGTTTTCCCTATGCAAACACTGAATTAATAGACCTATTGATAGCAAACAAACCAAAAATGCTCTTATTTGATACTCCTTCTCCCGACTGTTATCCGTATCCGATTCACAAAAAATTATTACAGAATAATATACTGATAGTTGAAAATGTCTGCAATATGCAAAAACTGCTTGGCAAAAGATTTAAAATTTATGCAATTCCGCTGAATTTTGCCGATTTTGACGGTTCACCGTGCAGGGTCTTTGCAGAAATTTTATAACCAAGATTTTATGAATAATAATCCCTGTATTCTTGTTAAAGAATACAGGGATTATTATTTTGCAAATTATTATATTTTATTATATTTATATTGTTTTAAAACAGCACTGTCAAAAAACCGATGACAAAACCAATCAAAGCACCCAAATTAACGATGGCGCGCAGTTCTTTTTGCATTACCTCAAGAACCATGCGTTCGATTTCCGTGATTTCCATATTGTTAATTCTTTCGCTGACAATTTCGGCAACACTGATATTTTCGATAACATCAGCCAGCTTTTGTCCGACAAATTTTTCATAGACCTTTTCGATAACGGAAGCAATCTTTTCGTCAGTAACGCCCAGCTTTTGCTGAACCTCCGCCAACGGCATTTCCGACAAAGCGGTAACCTCATCTTCAACCATCGGCTCAAAGATATCCTGTCCGTTTTCCGCCAAATACTCGTCCACATACGGCCCGATTGGGGCAATCATGGAATTGATCTTGTCCTGACTGACAAACTTGGCAAGCAGAGTTCCCTGAATTTTTTCACCGGCAACCTCAGTCGCCTTTGCCACAACCATATCGCCGATGGGCAGCTTGTTAACATTATAAAGAAGACGTGCCGTAACAACGTCTTGAATTTTCGCTTTCAGCTCCGCCGTTTTGGCTTCCCCCGCCAAATGCACCGAAAGACTTTGGGCAGAATACTCGTTTTCCACCCTTTGCCAAACCTCCGACGCATCCTGCACAACTTTGGCTTTGACATCATCCGAAAGGAGAATTTTCTCAAAATCCTCCGTCGTCAGCAGGTGTTTGCCAACCGCCCTGCCGATTTCTTCCGCCATTGCGGAACGCCTTTTCGGAATAATTCCAGGAGTAAAAGGCACTCGAAACTTGCCGATCATAATAGGCTTGTGGGGTTTAAAAAGCATTTTCACGGCAATATAATTGGTAAAATAACCGATTACGGCGCCGATAACGGGACCCGAAAGCAATCCTGCTATTTCATTTATATTCATTTTGTATTCTCCTCATTAAAAATCTTTAAAAATCTTTAAAAATCTCATTAATATTTCGATTACAACTTTACAACTGATTTCACCGCTCAAATTATATAACAGATTATTAAATTGCGTTGTTTTACTGCTTTCCCAAAACGCTTTGCTACTGCCATCTTTGGCAGTTTTCAAATATTCAGCATTTTTTTGATTGGCCGCCAACCCGGACAAAATTTGCCCATGTAACCCTTGAAAACGGCATTGGGCTTCCGTTCCAGCAAATCTGTCCATTCATGAATGACGACATAGCGCAGGCAAACGGGATCTTTTTTTGCCAGCTGCAAATTCAGCCAAATTCGCCTGTCTTTAATGTTGCAGGTTCCCCATTTGGTTTTCATGTTTTTGATATGCCATTCATCCGCCTTGACACCGACAATTTTTTCGCAGTCGGAAAAAATACTGTTGATTTCTTTTTTCAGCAGGTTTCTGTACCATTCGTTGACGGTTTTGATTTTCAAATCCTCGTTGCCGACCTCGGCCAAAAACAGATAAACCGTATCCTCCCGCATTTCAATGTGCGGACGGCCGTTGGTTGCGACAACCTCCAAAGGATACATTCTGCCCCAAAGCTCCAAGCCTGTAAAATTGTTTTGAGCAGGGTCTTTTTCCTGCCTTTGCAGAATAATTTCACGGTGCTGTTTTATCCAATCCGTCTTGGCGTGAACAAAATTACGAATGGCGTCATCTTTGATTTTTTTCGGAGCAGTTACCTTAACGGAGCCGTCCGGCAAAATCCGCAAATACATATTTTTGATGTTTTTCTTTTCCACTATTATTTCCGTTTCATCAATAATCATAACATACCCGACCGATTCGGGATACTATCCCCCTTTTTTCCTTTTCGCAAAACCCTATCCTTTGCCCTGAATTTTTTATACTTCAATGCGCACATGGCTGCAGCCGTTTTGATCCTTGCTTACAACCAACCGGTTGTTAATTCTGTTTTTCAGCTCGCTGACATGGGATATGATACCAACCTGCTTGTTGCTGTCCGTCAAAAGCACCAACGCACTGATAGCTTGATTTAAGGAATCCGTATCCAAAGAGCCGAACCCCTCATCCACAAACATGGAATCCAGCTGGATGCCGCCTGAAGAAGACTGGATTTCATCGGAAAGCCCCAGTGCCAAAGCTAAAGAAGCCTTGAAGGATTCGCCGCCCGACAAAGAGCTGACACTGCGCTTGGAATAGTTAATGTGGTCGATGATATTCAAATCCAGACCGCTTTGCTTTTTGAGGTTGGCGGCGGTTTTACAGCGTTCCAGCGAATACTGACCGCCTGTCATTTTTTGCAGACGCAGGTTGGCTCGTCTGATAATGCGGTCAAAATAAGTCGCCTGGATGTAAGTTTCCAGCATAACCTTGTCCTTGCCGCCCAGCTGCCCGCTGGCGGTATCATACAAAGCCTTAACCCATTGCCAGCGCTTTTCTGTTGCCGCCAGCATTTCCCTGTGCCGTTCAATGTTTTGCAAAACGCCGCTGTTGTTTTTTATGCGGTGCGACACGTCGTCCTGCCGATTTTGCAGAGCCTTTTGCTTTTCCGATAATTCGGCGCGCCTGTCATATATGACATCAAGGTCGAAAACCCCGGCTTTGGCGGTGCGTGACTGCAAGGTTTTCAGTTCCATGTTTTTGCCCTTCAAATCTGCACAGCATTCGTCGTATGCCTTTTGACTGTCTTCGATTTTTTTCATCAAAAGCGCCTTTTGATTTTTCAAATCGGTAACGGCATTTTTTGCCGCCGCCTCGTCCTCGTAAGACAGATTTTGCCGCAAAACGTTGATATTATCAAGCAAACTGCTTGTTTCCGCCGTCAAAGCGGCAATCAGTTTTATTGTTTCATTCAAATTTTCCGTAATTTTTGCCAAATTATTTTCGTAAACAGGCAAGTCCCGCTCCAAATTCTTTTTCTGCTCCTGTTTTTCGGCGCAAGCTTTTAAATCAGCCGTATTCTTTTGGTTTGCCGCCGCCAGTTCACGTCCCAAAACCAAAACACGCTGTAAATTGCACGGCCAGTTTTCACTGTCGGGTTCTTCGTCCAAAATTCGGCAGTATTCCGCCGTCAGGTTTTTCGCCAAGCTTTGAGTTTTGCCCAGAAGTTCGTTGCACAAATTGCTTTGCTTAACAAACTCATCTCTTTTTTCCTCCATATCGCTTTTGGCGGCTTCCAATTCCTCTTCGGAGGGTGCCTGCGCCGATTTTGCGGCAGGGCAAGGGTGGCTCAAAGAACCGCAGACAGGGCATTTTTCGCCGTCTTGCAGGCGTTCCGCCAAAATTCCCGCCTGCTCGTTAAAATAACTGTTTTCCATTTGGGCATAAACTGCCGCCGCCTGATTTTTTGCTTCTCCCGCAGTCATATATGACTTTTGGGCGGCTTTCAGCTGCCTGCAATCCTTCAGGTAATCGTCAATGGCTTTATACAGCTTTCTGGCGAAATTTATTTTTTCTGCCAATTCCTTTTGCCTGTTTGCCAAAACCACAGCTTCGGCATCTATGTTTTTCAAAGATTCGGCTTTTTCCTTGGTTTCTTCTATCTGACTTTGGCATTGCGCTTGCTTTGCGGCATAAGAGCTTTGATTATCCCGCTGTTCTTGCAGCTCCGCTGTTTTGGCTTGGTAAATCCGCAGACCGTCGGATAATTTCTGATAAACGGCAAGCTGATTTTCCAATTCGCTTATTTGTACAGCTAATTTTTCCACATCGTTTTTCTTGGCGAAAAATTCGTTTTTGGTCTGTTCCGTAATTTGCAAACGAGGCTGCAATTCTTCAATTTCCCGCTGCAAAACGCCAATTCGTTTTCTGTCTTTTTCGTTATCCTCTGCCTTGCCGATTGCCTGATTGACAGCCGCCAGTTCCGTTGCCAGAAGGTCTGCCGCTTTTTGCAGTTCCTCCTTGCGGCGGTTGTCCTCGCTGAGAATTTGGCAAAGCAAATCAAGAAAATCCGCAATCAAAAAACCGCCGTCCGCTTTGGCGTTTTCCAAGCTTGCCTGCAAAGAGCTGCCCTTTTCGGCAACGGCGCCCTGCATATACTGGTCGATGGCGGCTTTCTGCGTTCTGTATTCGCCGCCCAGCTTCGCCGATTCCTCAGACAATTTGTTTTGAATTTCCTGATAAATTTTTGTATCGAAAAGCTTGCGCAGTATCTCACTGCGTTCCTGAGTTCCCGCCAGCAAAAGCTTGCGAAAATCCCCCTGAGCAATCATGGCAATCTGGGTAAATTGGTCTTTGTTAATGCCGATCAGCTTTTCAACTGCAGCATTCACCAGACTGATACCGGAGGCAATAATATCTCCGTTCAAATAACAAAATTCGGCGTCCTCC
>JAHZFN010000223.1:0-7962 GCA_019421315.1 Peptococcaceae bacterium
TTCAGGGCGTAGTCAAGGTCTGCCTTTACTGTGCCGTTTTCGGCAGATTTAACGATAACCTGATAAGGAACTTTGTTGCCGCCGGAGGAACGAGCTTTGATGTTGAGGAAACCGCTTTCGTAAACAATAGCGTAATTATTGCCGCCGTCGGCGCCGCTGATGTTGATTACAGCTTGACCTGTTTTGTTCATGTCGGGAGTTTCGGCATATTCCAGTTTGAGGGTGCCGCCCAGTTGATCGTTGTCAAAAAGACCGCTTACGGAGTAGTCGGTATCCTGAACCAATTCGGTTGGCAAAACGGGGACTTCACTGCGTACATAGGCAGTTCTGTCCAAAGCTTTAACTGTTACTTTAGCTTTTTGGATTTCGGCAGTAATGCTTGCTTCCTCAACGTTTTTGTGGTTGTTGTCGCCGATAACTTTGTAATATACGGTGTAAGTTCCCGCTGCGGTTGCTTTGGGAAGTTCTGTGCTGTATTCGCCGTTTTCACCCAGCTTGTATTGGATTGTACCGGTTGTGCTGGAGCCTGCGGCAATGAGGGTCTGTTCTGCTGTGCTGCCGCCGTAAACCAAATCTGCAACTGCGGTGGGAGCAACAACATCGCCGTCTGCTTTTGTGATGTTGACGGTAACTGCGGGCAGAGGCTGAGTCAGGTTGTAGTTGGCTGCGTCTGCGCCTGTCAGAGTAACGCCGGAGTAAGTAACGGCTTTGCCGTTTTCAGCGTCGGCATTGGTGATGGTGCCTGTTGCGGGAATTACGATGTCCAGCTTGTCGTTTTCAACCAGACCATCAAATGTTAGTGCTTCTTTTGTCAGTTCTACAGTTGTGTTGTCTGCTTCGTAAACACGGTCGGTTGCTTTGATACCGCCTGTGAGGGCGATGTCTTTGGCAAGGATTGAAGATGTTGTTGTTTTTTGAGAAGCGTCGGACAATTTATAGTTCTTCGCTTTGTCGCCTGTCAGAGTGATTGTCAGGTTGACTGTTTTGTCTGTGCCGACATTTTTGTCTGTGTAGGCTGCGGCAATATCATAGTCCAAATCATCGCCTTCAACAGCGCCTGTCAGTTGACCGCTGCTGATAACGGTGGCTTTGGTGCTGCCATCATAAATTGGGTTGGAAACCATAATGCCGTTTACGGTAACCTCTTTTTGATTGATAGCATATTCTTTTTCCACATTGTCGAATGTGAAGTTTCTGCCGCTGATGGCAGAAATTGTTACTTTGTAAGTATCGGCATCAGCGGAATTTGCGGAATATTGAACAGTGTAGTCAGTGTTTTCCGTCAATGCTGCCGCCTTATCGCTGATTTTTACCGTAACTGCCGGTTTTTGAATTTCACCGTTGTAGGTGAATTCCGTAGCGGAAAGAGTAACGACAGGAGTTATTTTTGCCGCATTAACGGTTACGGGAACGTCGATATTTTTAACTGTGTTGTAGTTGTCGGAATCTTCGGGTGTGTAGTTTGCCTTGAAGTATTTGGGTGTGCTTGAAGCGTCGCCCACAAAGGTTTGGGGAGATACCCAACTCCAGCCTTCAGGCAGTTCAACGGCTGCCAGGGTTTGACCGTAGACTGCTGTTATACCGGTGGGAACGGTGTATTTGGGGTCTGCTTTGTCGATTGTGAAATAAACAGGGGTGTTTCTCATACCCAAAACGTAGTTTGCGGCAATGAAACCTGTTTGAGCTCTGTCTGCCGGTTCCAGTGTGCCGAGGTTTATCTCATAAGTGCCGGTATGTTCACCCTGTTCTCTGCCGTAATAGCCGGTATAGCCGTAATCCAGAACAGGATCATCTTGTCCGAAAATTTTGCTTTGGTTGCTGTCGGGGATGATGGTGATGGTTGCAGGTGCAATTTTTACTTCCACGCTGACAGCTTCGGAGTCGCTGTGGTTGTCATCACCGAAAACTTTGTACCAAATTGTGTAGGTACCGGCGTTTTTGCCTGCGGGGATGGTTTCGGTGTAGTTGCCGTCTTTTTCTGTGCTGTATTTCAGAGTGCCGCCGACAACGCCGCTGCCTGCGTTAAGCAGGGTTTGTTCTTCGCTGTTATAGGTCAGACCTGTTTTGGCGGTCGGTGCATTTTCGATTGTTGCGGGGAGTGCTTTAACAGTTAAGGTTACAGTATCGCTGTTTAAGGTATAGCTGCTACCGCCGTTTTTGCTTACTGTGATTTCGCAGTAAACGGAGTAGGTTCCGGATGTCAATGTGGTGTTGATGTCGGCGGCGCCCGAGGCGCCGTTTGCCGTCAATGTTTTATCGGCGATAAGTGTTTTGTTGTTGTTGTCATCGCTGATGTACCATTTGGCTTCTGCGGTATAACCGTCCTGCATATTAACTGCCAGTTTTGTCAGTTCGGCAGGCAACGCTGTGTCGCCGTAGGTGATTTCGGCGTTTTCAGGCTGGGTTGTAATGCTGAAAGGAGCCGTTACGGTTACGGTGAAAGTTTTGGTTGTTGTGTAACCGTCCTTTGTGGCTTCGCAGGTGAATATTTTATTGCCTGCTTGCGTAGGCTTGAACGGGTTAGTTTGCGTACCGTTATAGTACCAGTTTACTGTAACGCCGTCGGTAGTTGTTGTTTCAGCGGAAAATCTCAATGTTTCGTTGACATAAGCTGTGGCTGTGTCGTTTACCACGGAAACGCCGTTGATTTTGATTCCTGTGATTTCAACGGGTTTTGCTGCAACGGAAACTGTTTCCTCGGTTGTTGTTTTTGCCAAATCTTTCGTTGTCAGCCAGCTGCCGTCTTCTTTTTTCAGAGTACTGCCGCTTGCTACACGGTTGGCGAGGGTTGTGGAACCGCTGTCGATGCCGTAGAACTTACCGCCGGAGATTTGACCGTTTGTGCTTATTTTAAGACCATAGCCTTGGGTATTCCAGTGCTTGAAAGTACCGCCTTTGATGTTGACAGTGCCTTTCTCTGCGAGGATTGCGTTTGCCGGGCCTGTGAAATCACCGTCATAGATGGTAACGTTGACATCACGGTTAACTGCATTCATAACCGCATAGGTTTGAGAATAAAAAGTGCCGCCGTAAATAACTACACTGCCACTGTAAGCCCAAATGTCATTTGTATTTGCTCGGAAATTTAGTTTGTTCGCAGCGTCTTTTTGACCGATTGTCAATTTGGCATTTTCATTGGAAACTTTCAGCATAGAGTGAGTGTCTTCGCCTATGATTTTAGCATATGCTGTCGTTTCGGCAGAGTTGATTATTGTAACATCAGCGGGACCGGTCAGGTTGATGAGCGTATTGGTTATCATACCTAAGTTCAAACCGTCGTAGCTGAGGGTTTGACCGTTCAAATCGATGGTGAATGTACCTTTTTCGATTTCTATTGAGCTGCCTGTGTGGTTGACGTTGCCAGTCAGCTTAACTGTGCTGCCGCTGTTTTCTTTGGCGGCGTTAATAGCTTCTTCCAGTGTGGCGTAGCCTGTTGTTTTGTTGTTTGCGGTGGTTACCAATGCCTGAATGCTTGCACCGCAGTATTCGCAGGTGCCGTCTGCGGCGGATTGATGTTCGCAGGCACCGACTGCCACATAATTGCCTGCATTAATTGCGTTGGTTACATCGGCGAGCTTAATGGGTCTGGACAAATCCGAGCCGATGCTGTAATAGTAATAGCAGTAGTTTTCAGGCAGGAAATCTTTGCAGGTAATGCCGTTGTTCAAATTAAAGGCGCGGATATTGCCGCCGTTGAATTTGAGAGAACCGCCGTAGGCTTCCAGCTGCAGGCAGGAGGTGGCTGTTGCGCCGTTGAATGTTACGTCACCGTTGTCGCGGACAGCAATGCCGATGGCGCCGTTGCCGTTGCTGCTGTCGATGATGTTAACCTTGCCGGAATGGTTGCTGCCGCCGATATTCAAAGGATATCCGCCCAGGCTGTGACCGTTTAAGTCGAATGTAACGGCGTCGTCGCCTGTGGTGTCAAGATAAATGCCGTGCGCCAGCTGAAGCTGATTTCCTTCGGCAATGATTTTGACAGTGCAGCCGGCTTCCTGTTTGGCGGCTGCTACGGCAGATTTAACATCTTCGTACTTGGTGGTTGTGCTGCCGTCGGCAGTTGTTACGGAAGCCACGTAAACGATTTTCTTTTTGAAAAGCAGAGTTTGCGCAGTTTCGCCGTTTATCGTGTAATAACCATCGGAGATTACCGCTTCTTCTGTCAGGTCGGATTCGTCAGCGTTTTTGTTGACGGAGCCGTAAACAGAGGCATTCATTCCGTGAAAAATGCTTTTTGCTTTGCCGTATACAAAAAGCTTGCCGCTGTTGTTAACTTCGATTGTACCATTATGGGAAAAACTTGCATAATTAGGATCGTCCGGATATGGATTGTCAATAGCGGCAAAAATCGGTTCGGTATCGCTGCTGTTGGAGAGCTTAACCGTTGCCGTACCTCCAACGCGCCAAGTCCAGTATCTGTCAAATTCCTTGAATGCGGAATGAGAACCGCCGTTGATATCCAGCGTGCCTGTACCTTTGACATTAATATATGGAACGTTGGCTGTACCAAAAGAAACGGCGCCGTTTTCGGAATCCGATGTCAGGCTGTTGGAGCCTTTCAGATTCACAAAGCAGCCATATTCAAAGGTTATGGCAGGATTGCTGCCGCTGTCGACATTGTAGTTATCCAGTGTCAAAGTTTCTAAACCGCTGTCTGCTCTGCTCCATGTTGCCGTACCGCCGTTGCCGTCGGTCCAGGTTGTTTCTTGGGCGGTGTCTTTGGTGATGACAATACCGTCTCTGCCGTCCAGGGTGTCTGCGGCAAAAGCCGTCACGGGCGGCATCATCATCAGGCACATTGCCAAGATGAGAGTGATACTAAGCAGTTTTTTTAGTATTCGCTTGTTCATGTTTTATCCTCCTTGCGTTAAAAAATATACACAGTGTTATTATACAACTTTTGTTTCGGCATTGCAATCAGCTTTGCGGAAAATAATGCTAAAATAATGTTAATATTAGGTAAAATTTGTTTCACAGCTGTTTTTTTACTTTTACGGCAGAAATTAAGGTGCTGAAATTAATTTTGGAGCTTAAATTTTATTGTTTCTTCATTATTATATATATAATTATATATATTTTTTTTTGTTTTTCTGCTCCGTTATTCTCTGTTATTATGGTATAAAAAGCGTTGTTGTCTGCGAAAGGCATTAATTGTTCGGCGGCGGTGCGCCGAAACAGCGCAAACGCCAAATATGGTGATTTTTCTGTCGAAAATCGCCGAAAGAACATATATATAGATATTTTATAAAAAAATTTTGCCAAAACTATTGTATCGTACATTGGTGTACGATATATAATAATATTAGGTTTATTTAAATTTATATTTATACACACATATTAAATTTTAAAGGAGAGAAAATTCATTATGAAAACGAAAAAGCTTTTGACATTAATTTTAGCTTTGGCAATGGTGTTTTCGTTAATGGCAGCGGGCGGTCTTACGGCTTATGCCGATACTGTTTCCGGAACCATTACGTCAAACCAAACCTGGAATGACGGCGATGAGGTGAACGGCGCAACCATATCCGGCAACACCACAATTACCGTAAACGGCGATGTAAAGGTCAGCTCTGCCATTATGATTTCCGGCAATGTTACATTTACCGGCGGCGGCAAGCTGATCAGAACAAGCACTTCCGGCAGCATTATTACCGTTTCAAGCGGCGCCGATTTAACGCTGAACAATATTACAATCGACGGCGGCGGCGTGGTTGTCAGCGGTGCTTCAGCCGATGCTGCGGTTTATGTGAACAGAGGCGGCGATGTTATTATGAACAGGGGCGCTGCTCTTACCAATCATAAAAAAAGCGAATTAACCAACAGAGGCGGCGCTGTATATGTGGACGGCGGCACCTTCACCATGAACGGCGGCACAATTTCCGGTTGTCAAGCCAAAAATTACGGTGGCGCTGTTTATCTCTCTGACGGTTCTAAGTTTACTATGAAAGACGGCATCATTGAGAATAACACCACTCTCGCTGATTCTATTTACGGCGGCGGTGCTTTTTATGTGCGCGAAGCCACACTTACTGTAAGCGGCGGCACCATCAGAAATAATTCCTCAGCCTGCGGCGGCGCCATTTATAATTCTTCCTACGGCACCACCATCATCAAAGGCGGCACCATCACAGGCAACTCTGTAACGGGCGATGATCCCAAGGGCGGCGCCATTTACCACAGCTGCCGTCAGGGAGACAGCTCTTCTTTGCAAATTGGCGGCAATGCCAATATAGAAATAGACAACGATGTTTATCTGTCGAGTGAATCTTCTGATAAATTTCTGGAAATCACATCTTCCATCGCCAACCCCATATTTTTGACAGTTGAAAACCTGTCCGACGGCAGGGTTATTGCCACTGCGGCTTCGGGAGTTACTCTTACCTACAACGACATGGCAAAAATCGGCATCAAAAATACCGACTATGTTTTGAAGCTGGAAGATAACAAAATCAAGCTGGCAAAATCCACAGGCGGCGACAGTGTTACATACCCTGTTTATCTGGGTTATGACGCCAACGGCGGTGAAAACGCTCCGGACGGCGAAACCAAAAACATTGCCGTAGGGGACAGCGCTACATTTACAGTTACTTCCGGCAAACCCACAAGGGCGCACTATAACTTCCTCGGCTGGGCAACCGGCCCCGACGCAACCGAGGCTGAATATCAAGGCGGCAACACAATAACAGATAATAAGAATATTGTGCTTTATGCCGTTTGGGAAAAAGGCGAGCTTGAACAAAACGTATTCACCACACCGCTTTCCATTGAAGGCTGGACATACGGTGACGAACCCAACGAACCTATTGCCGAAGCAAAATACGGCACTCCCGAATTTACATATTCCGACGCAGTTGACGGAACCTATACCAAAACTGTTCCCACCGAAGCAGGTACATATTATGTAAAAGCCACAGTTGAAGGAACGGAAGATTATACGCAGCTTGTCAGTGCGGCAAAGGAATTTGTTATCAGCCCCAAAACATTGACGGCAGCTAATATTTCGGCAATTCCCGACCAGACATATCAAAGCGGCGCAGCAGTCAAACCTGATGTTGAAATTAAAGACGGCAGCAAAGTTCTGAAATTAGGTACAGACTACACGGTAGCTTACGAAAACAACATAAACGCTTCCAAAGCAGCCAAGGTTAAAGTAACTTTAATGAACAAAAACTACCGGGGCAGTTTGGAAAAAACCTTCACTATTCTGCCCAAAACCTTGACAGCGGACAATGTTACTAAAATCGGTCCCCAGGAATACAGAGGCGGCACGGAAATCTGCCCTGCCATTGAACTTAAAGACGGCAATATAGTTCTCAGACAGAGAACCGACTATAATTTATCTTATGCAAACAATGTCAATGTTTCCGACAAAGCGATAGTCAGAGTTAAGATAATATCCTCTAATTATCAAGGCGAATTTGACAAATATTTTACCATCTCTCCCAGAACTTTGACAGCCGACAATATGTCCGATATTGCGGATCAAATTTATACAGGCAGTGAAATCAAACCGGCAGTTGAAGTTACATTTACTAAATATACTAATGTAGTTCTGAAAGCGGGAACGGATTATACAGTAACCTACACAAACAATGTAAATGCTTCCGACCAAGCGGTAGCCAAAGTAAAAATAACTTCTCCCAGTTATAAGGGCGAATTTGAAAAAACCTTTAAAATTTTGCCCAAAGCTTTGACCAACGACAATATTTCCGCTATCGCCGATCAAACCTATACAGGCAGTGAAATCAAACCTGCAATCGAAGTTAAAGACGGCGACAAAGTTCTGAAATTAGGCACAGACTACACGGCAGCTTACGAAAACAACACGGACGTAACCGATTCGGCAAAAGTTAAAGTAACGGTTATCAACAAAAATTACCAAGGCAGTTTGGAAAAAACATTCACCATTTTGCCCAAAGCTTTGACCAACGACAATATTTCCGCTATCGCCGATCAAACCTA
>JAHZFN010000223.1:8062-10597 GCA_019421315.1 Peptococcaceae bacterium
AAAAAACATTCACCATTTTGCCCAAAGCTTTGACCAACGACAATATTTCCGCTATTGCCGATCAAACTTACACAGGCGAAGCAATTACTCCCGTAATCGAAGTTAAAGACGGCGACAAAGTTCTGGAATTGGGAACAGACTACACAGTAGCTTACGAAAACAACGAAAACGCTTCCGAAGAAGCAAAAGTTAAAGTAACGGTTATCAACAAAAACTACCAAGGCAGTTTGGAAAAAACTTTCGTAATTCTGCCCAAAACCATTAATCCCGCAATCGATCTCACCGCTCCTGTTAAAAATGCAGTTCCGCAGACAACGGTTGAAACAAATGAATACACGGCGGAAATTACCTGGTCTCCCGATGTTGACGGTAAGTTTGCCGCACGTACTGCATACACAGCAACAATCACTGTTACACCCAAAGCTAATTATACAGTAAAAGGTATTCAAGAAAACGGCTTTGCTGTTGAAGGCGCTAAATCTGTAACAAATGCCGCAGACAGCGGTGTTGTAACTGCAGGATATGCCGCAACAGCAGGCAGCGGCGGCGGTACATCCCGCTATACCGTTTTGTTTGAAACCAATGGCGGCAGCAAAGTGGAAGCTCAAAGAGTTGAAGTAAATGCCACTGTTACCGAGCCTGCCGCTCCCACCAAAGACGGTTTTGATTTTGCTGGCTGGTACACCGACCAAGAACTTACCAAAAAATATGATTTCTCTGCAAAAGTAACGCAGAATTTCAGCCTTTATGCGGCTTGGAACAAAAAAGCCGATGACAACCCTGCCAATAACCGGATTATCCTGACAATCGGCGAAAAAGACGCTCTCGTTTTCGGTGTAATCAAAACAAACGACGTTGCTCCGATAATTGTCAACGACCGCACAATGCTTCCCGCTCGTTTTGTTGCCGAAAACCTTGGCGCCAAAGTAAGCTGGGACGAAAGCAAACAGCTTGTAACGGTTGTAGGTAAAAACGACAAACAGGAAGACGTAACAATCCTGTTGACAATCGGTTCCGATGTTGCCCAAATCAACGGCGCGGATGTTAAACTCGACAGCCCCGCATTTGTTCAAAACGACCGCACCTACACGCCTTTGCGCTTTATTGCTGAAAACCTGGGCGCCACAGTGGATTGGGTTGAAAGTGAACAAAAAGTAATTATCACAAAACAATAACATCAGAAGTATAACGATATTAAGCTGAAAAAATCGAGCAAAAATATTAATAAAATATTTTCGATAACAGCATATCAACAAACAGCCGTTGGCTGCGGAGCTTGCAAACTTCGCAGTCAACGGCTGTTTTATTCCCGGATTGGGCGGCTGTATTAAAAACGTGTATTCTGGCGCTTTTTTAACCTGTTACGGACGTTATAAAAAATCTATTCTAATTCATAAACAGAGAATGACTAAATAATCTGTATTGGTAATTGCTAAATGTTAAGTTTTATGGTAAAATATATGTACAATATATGTATGATTTATGATGAAATGTGTTGTGCTGTTAAAATCTGTTTTTAGGGGTTATCCCCTTGGTTTCTCCATGGGAAACCGTATCACTTTTATGAGGGAGGAAACAAGATGAAAAGAAAATTTTGGAGCTTTTTTACCTTGCTGACGCTTTGCCTGGCGTTGCTGCCCATGTCGGCATTGGCAGATGAAAGCGCCGACACTTCGGCGATTCGGATGGGGCTGGCTGATATATCCGGCTACGATGCGACTGCCGCAGCATATGACTACATCTATTATGGTACATGGAACGGCAATCCCATTAAATGGCGTGTGCTGGACACAAAGACGAACACGGGCGAAGCAAACGCCCTGTTTTTGCTGACAGACGAATGTTTAGAAAACACCATGATGTTGTTTAACCCGACAGATAAAACAGACAGGCACCTTTGGCAGGGGAGCGACGTGCAGAAATGGTGCAAAGAAACATTCTATAACGGTGCTTTCACAGATGTCGAACGTGTACTGATTCCTGCCGTAAGCAAGACAGATAAAGCACTGCTGGATGTTTATAATAATATTGTTGAAGCTATTCAAGCCGGTATGCCTATGAATTTTCAGAAAGGAAGTTTGGATCAAGAAAATGTGTTTTTCCTTTCGTGGGAAGAAAGAACCAATACAAATTATGGGATTAGTGACTATGGTAAAAAATATTGGTATTGGCTGCGCTCATACTTTATGGAAAAGGATAATGGTGTGTATTCCAATCATACAACCACTATTCTGCCCGGCGGCAGTTTTGGAGGTGATTACACAAATTCATACAAAGCCTTTGCCCGTCCAGCAATGAACCTCAGTACAGCTGACGGCAACATTCTCTTTGTTTCCTCAGCTGTCGGCGGCAAGCCTGCTAATGGTTTGTCCTCTATTCCTCAATACAGCGGCAGTGAATGGAAGCTGACACTTTCAGACAGCAGCCGCAGCGATTTTGACGTAACAACCAAGGAAGTTACCGCATTTACGATTAGCGGACATATTAAAATCGCTTACTCAGGCGCTAAGACGGGCTCAAACGAATATGTTTCCG
>JAHZFN010000224.1 GCA_019421315.1 Peptococcaceae bacterium
CCTATTTTAATGGTTTTAGATTATTTCCATGTGTTATGATTGCGGCAAATCGCTCCCTCTTTATTTTTATATTGCGGGGGCGTTTTTTTTTGTCAGAAATTTTGGGATTTACCGAAAAATTTTCAAAGCGAAAAAATTGCAGTTTTTGTGGTGGACGGCGTGTGTTATACATTGACGGGTCGTGTTTCGGCGGCAACCATGGCGCAAATTGTCGACAGCATGGAATATTAAATAGTAACCGACAGCTTGATAATTCCATTGGCTTTTGCCGAATTTTTTGTTATAATTAAATTATAAAAATTAAAATAATGCAAAGATTTATTTGTAAACAAAAGGTGGTAAAGGAAAATGGCTTTGAACAATGTGGAAAGAGAATTAGTGGAGCTTTTTCGGATTATGAAGGACGACGGCAGATTTGAGGACAAGGCGGTTTTGCCCATCTTTGCCATGCTGAAAACCGACGATATGAAAATGCAGCTGATGGAATATATGTTTGCCTGCGACGACAGCGGCGAAAAGCTGACACAGGACATGGTTGTCAAAGAGGCATGCCGCATTTATGCCAAGGAAAATCCGCAGGTTACAGAACCAAAGCAAAAACATTAATTCTGATGTATAAAGTATAAAAGCAAGCCGTTTTTGACGGCTTGCTTTTGTGATTTTATATTATTATTAGCATGAAGCTTGTTTTCTGAGAACTGCTTTACCAGGGGAAAATCATGGCGAATATCACTGTAAACAGCCCTGTTATGCCGATGGAAATGCTGCTCATGGCGCCCATTTTTTCGTTTTGTGCCATCACAACGGAGGTTCCGTAGCCGTGGGAGGAGGAGCCTGTGGCGATACCGAGGGCAACGGGATTTTTGATTCTTGTCAGTTTCCAGAAAATCGGGAAATAAATTGAGCTTAAAAGTCCTGCGATGGTAACGCCGATAATTACGACGGACTGTTCGCCGCCCAAAAGCCGCGTTACTTCCATGGCGATTGGTGTGGTGACGGATTTGCCCATGATGGAATGAATCAGAAAATCGTCATAGCCGAAAAGGCGGCAAAGCAGATAAACACTGCCCATGCCTGTTATT
>JAHZFN010000225.1 GCA_019421315.1 Peptococcaceae bacterium
TTAATATTTTGCATTACGTTGCCGGCAACAACGGAAATTTTTGTGCCGTAGCCCACGATTATATAAACCTTTATGGCAAGTTTATCGTCTTTTTCATCTATTTCAACACCCTTGCTCAAGGAATCTCTGCCCAGCAGGGTGCCGATGCCGTCTTTAATATTTTTGGCAGTCATGCCCACAACGCCAAAACAATCCGTGGCGGCCACACCGGCAATTGTTGCAAGAACCTCTTTGGAAATGACAATTTTACCATTTTCATTAATAGTTTCTCTACTCATAGGTACACCTCCCATATTGTTCTTACATATTATTATACCCAATATCGAACGAAAAATCAATTAATAAATAATCTAATTATGTCGCTTAACAGACAATATTGCCATATTCTATAAAAAAAATTTAAAAATATGCCCGAAAACCCTTGCCAAACCCCCTTAAATTTGATAAAATATTAAAGGTAATTTTATTATACTTTTTGAGTATTCATTACTCGTGTTAAGGAGGTGGAACCCATGGCAAAATGTGAAATCTGCGGCAAAACAATTCATAGCGGTATGAAAGTCAGCCACTCCCATATCCGCACAAAAAGAACTTGGAAACCTAATCTCCAAACTGTACGTGCAATTGTAGACGGTACTCCCAAAAGAGTAACTGTATGCACCAGATGCCTGCGTTCCGGCAAAGTTCAGCGTGCCAACTAATTGAATGCAATTTTTTATTAGAGAGCAAAAATTTGCTCTCTTTTTTTCTTTATCTTTTTATTATATTTTGTTTTTATTATATTTTGTTTTTATAATACTTGTCAACTGTTTAAAAATCGACTATTCGGAAGTTGTTCTGTTGAAAATAACAAAACACAGCTATAATCTCAGGAAATAAACAATATGAACATTACTGTAATAATTTCGGGAATTTTGATTATGTTTTTGGTTTTCGGTTTTTGGTTTTCGGTTTGCTGATGATCAGCCCTTTGACATTCATCAGCGATTATCCGCCGGAAATACAAAATGCATATTATAAAACCCAAAACAAAGAAGCAGCCAGGGAAAAATTAAATGCCATAATGGCAATAAAAAAATCATTGCGCTCATAGCCTTTATGTTTTTGTTTGCCTGGATGCTGCATATAGCAGAAGCTAAAACATTTCTTCAGGGTTTGGCGCTGGCATATGCTTATGCTCTGGTGCTGTTTGCCTGGGATACTTTTTTCCTTGACTGGGTGCTGTTTGCCAATATCAAAAGAATACGACTTCCCTGTACCGAGCATATGGACAAGGCATACCGTCAAAAATGGTCCCTCATCAAAGTATGTTTGCCGATGATTCCGGATTACACTTCGCCACAGAATCAGTTATCGTTCGGTATCATTCTTGCAGAAAAAAAATATTCAGCAACACTTTATTCTTTTGCCGCAAACAATTCCGTAACCCCGGAAGAAATATTGCAATACTATAAAATATTAAAAAATATAAAATTGGGGAGGCGGCAAATGAAAACCAAAGAGGAAGTGTTGCAGCAAATAGATTATTTCAGAGAACAGCTCATCATAACCATTGAGGAAAAAGCTTTGATAAATCCCGACGAATCGGGGGAAACGGATTTGATAATTCTGTCTTTAATCGACAAGCTTGAAACCCTGCTTTGGGTGGTGGATATTGAGCTTTTCGAGGTGTTTGACAACGATTACTTTGTTCCCAATATTAGTTAAATCATCAAAGTATAAAATTTATAAAAAAACACCTGCCCTTTGTCGATAAAATATTGCGTCAACTGATAGACATCAGGCAAATATATTAATACAAAAAAAGGCAATCGGTTTAAACCGATTGCCTTTTTCTTTGCGCCGATTTCTGAATAATCAACGCTGTATTTTAATTATTTAGTTTGGGATGGCAAATATTCTGTACAAAATCTTTGCAGTATGGTTGCAATTTCAGCGCGTGTAGCCTGACCTTGCGGATTAAGGGTTCCGTCGGCATTGCCGCCAATTAAACCTGCGCCAACAGCCCATTTCATGTTGTCAACAGCCCAGTCGCCGACTTTTTCGGCATCGCTGAATTTGCTCAAATCGGCAGTTGCCGTAACATTGTAGCCTTTGTAATCGCAATAGCGGTACAAAATGGCTGCCAGCTGTTCTCTGGTAATATTGACATTGGGTTCAAATGCAGTTTCGGAAACGCCTTTAACAATGCCGTTTTGGTTAGCCCAAACAACGGGATCGTAGTAATACTGACCGCTGATTACGTCTTCAAAAGCGGTTGTACCGCTAACGGCAGGCTGACCTTCCATGCGGTAAAGAACTGTAACAATCATGCCGCGGGTAGTCGGATCGTTGGGACCGAACAGGTCGGCGCTGATACCGTTCATCAAGCCTTTATCAACAACGTAGTCAACAGAATCTTTGTACCAATCATCGTCATCAACGTCGGTAAATTGACTTGCTTTGGCAAATACTGCCTGAATGGTGTGGGCTTCGCGAACCTTGCTGAAGGTATAAGTTTCAACCTTGCCAACGCTCTTGCCGTCTACCAAAACATCGGAAATAACATAGCCTTCGTTAGCTGCAACGGTGAATGTTTGGTTGTCGCCGCTGCTTACTTTAACGTCACCTGCGGGGCTGATGGAACCGCCGTCCTGAGCGGAGGCTTTAATTACGAACAGCGTGGAACCGCCGCCGCCACCGCCGCCACCGCCGCCGCCTGCGTTTGCTTTATTAACAGTTACGGTAGCTGTGGGTTCTGCATCATATTCTGCACCGTCAATCCAAACACGCAATGTGTAAACTACAGCATTTGCAGTATCTGTATTTTTGGGGAATGTAAGTTTTACGGTTTGTTTGGTTTCCGTGCCTGCGGTTGTGCCTGTGATCGTATCAATCAGGTTACCTTCAGCGTCAAAAGCGGAAACTTTCATACCGTCAGTCATGTTGAAACCGTCCAGAGTAATTGTATTATCGCCTGCACTTGCGCTCATTGTCGCTTTGGCGGGAGTAATTTTAATAACCTGGGGACCTACGTTGATTTCAACGATTGTTTCAACGATTGTATCATTGGCAGAGTTTACAACTGTTGCAACCAGCTTAACAACGCCGCGTTTGCTGCCAAATGTGATTTGACCTGTGGAGCTGTCCAGCTTGGTGCCTGTGCCGCCCACATCTTGAATTGTCCATTTGATAAGAGCGGGATAAGCAGCCAATTCTTCGGCTGTATATTCGTGGTTGTAATTACTTGTTACATGGGTTGTCAAATCGTTCACATTCAGTTCTGTGCTGAATTTAACGTTTGCGGGAGCGCCTTCAATGGAAATGGCGTTGATTTTTTCAATGCCGGGTACTGTCATTTTAATACCATTGCTGGTGATGGTTTGGTTAATGGAATTAACCTTGCTTACAGTAACAGTACCTGTTTCATCAATGTCGCCTGCATAAATTGCGTTATTTTTAAATGTAAACGCTTTGTCGTTGTCGCAAGCCCATTCAACGTCGTCGGTGGTGATTGCATAGTCAACACCGTATTGGTCTTTGGCAGAAATGGTAAAGAATTCAGAAACAAGACTGTTTTCTGTGGACTGCAAAACTTTATCGGGGTTAAGCAAACCGATTGTGATTTCTGCCAAAATCTGCTGTTGGCGAACCTGCAGTTCAACATAGCTGGCAA
>JAHZFN010000226.1 GCA_019421315.1 Peptococcaceae bacterium
GTTTTCTTCTTTATGGACAAACGTTATGTTAAACAGGAGATTGCCGCAGGCAACAACCCCGAATCCATGATTGAAAACGGCGTCAAAGAAAAACTGAAAATTGAAGGCGCTCATAACTTTATTTATATCCTGATGATTGTTGGCGCCGTTGTTTTGAGCGGTGTTCTGACCAAGGTTCCCGGTTTCTTTGACCCTGCAACAGGTGAAGCGACACCATGTTCTGATGCCTTATACCAGCATTGTGGAAATCGTGATTATTCTGATTGCCGCTTTCCTTTCCGTAAAAACAACCAAACGCGCCATTCGCGAACACAACGAATTTAACTACGGCGCCATTCAGGAAGTTGCCAAACTGTTCATCGGTATTTTCCTGACGATGATTCCCGCTTTGGCAATTTTGAAAGCCAATGGTTCCGCTTTGGGTATCAGCGATGCATGGCACTTCTTCTGGTTCACAGGCGCTTTGTCCTCTTTCCTGGACAATGCACCCACTTACCTGGTATTCCTGACAACGGCAGGTGCCGAAAACTTTGCCAACGGTGTTGTAACAACAGTCGGTACGGTTGCGCCTCATGTTTTGATAGCTATTTCCGCCGGTGCCGTATTCATGGGTGCCAATACCTATATCGGTAATGCGCCGAACTTCATGGTTAAATCCATTGCCGAAGGCAGCAAAATTAAAATGCCCAGCTTCTTTGGTTATATGAAATGGTCCATCTGCATTTTGATTCCTTTGTTCATTTTGGACACATTGATTTTCTTTATTTAATAAAATTCTCAAAATATATTGTAAATAATTTATAAAAACAGCAAAGCCGTCGATTTAAAAATCGGCGGCTTTTTTGTAATTTCCGTTTGCCTGTGGTTGGGGCATTGGGCTTAAACTTTGATAAACTGGAGAGGAGCCGGAGCGGATTTTTCTGTTATTTGATTTTATAAATTAAAAAGCAACCGCTTAGAAGCGGTTGCTTTTGATATATTGTTGCTTGGTTGTTATTGCTTTTCTTCGCCGCTTTGCTGTATTTCCAAGTCGTCAATGCGTTTTTCCAAAGCCGATATTTTTTCGTCTTGATTAACGGTTCTTGTGATGACAGCGGCGATAATTGCCGCTGGCAAAAGCAGGCAGAACCAGGTTTGGCTCAGCAAAAAAAACCCGCCGAACAGCAAAAAGGCGTAAAGCAAAATATATGAAATTATCAGGGCGGGAATGAACACTTTCATTGCTCTCAACTCCTTTGGCAAGCGTTGGTAAAATGGTAAAGTTTATTCGATTTTGCCGAAACCGTTAAAGGGGTAAATTTGATAGCTGACTTTGCCCAAGATGGCATCTTTAGGGATTGTGCCGACA
>JAHZFN010000227.1:0-1101 GCA_019421315.1 Peptococcaceae bacterium
ATGTGTTTTCCTTTTTGGTCTTGCTCCGAATGGGGTTTACCTAGCCAATCAGTTACCTGACTGCTGGTGCGCTCTTACCGCACCGTTCCATCCTTGCCGGCGTCAAAACGCTTAGGCGGTTTGTTTCTGTGGCACTTTCCTTAAGGTTGCCCTCACCGGCCGTTAACCGGCATCCTGCCCTGTGGAGCCCGGACTTTCCTCAGACAGATCCTTTGGGATTCTGTCCGCATTCATTCAGCTTACTCAGCATATTACATCAATAATAAATTATACCATTTTGCAGGGTTAATTTCAAGATTATGCAGGGCAAAAATCAACCGAACCGACAAAAAAATACAGTGTCGGCTTTGCCGACACTGTATTTTCGGAATGAGAGTGTACATGATATTTATGTACCTTTATGTGATATGTACAATATGCTCTGATGCATAATGCTTACAGAATTAAATTATTTACTCAAATATACGGTGCAATAATCGCCATCATGTTGTTTTTCATGGCTGCGGCATTTTGTTCCGCCTCTGAAAAATTATCCGCCGCCGCATTGTAGTAAATTTTCAGTTTCGGTTCTGTGCCTGATGGGCGCACAACCAAAGAACAGCCGTCAGTAAATATAAACTGAACCATGTCGTTGGGCGGCAAATTAATTTTGGTCAGCTTGCCCGTTTCCAGGTTATTTTCACTGCACTCCAAATAATCCGCCCAAACAGCACTTTTTTTATCGCCCAGCTTTTGCAAAGGTTCATCGTGCAGCTTTGCCATGAAGCTCTGCATTTTTTCCTTGCCCACCATGCCGTCGAACACCAAATCCTGGGTTTCGTTGTAATGATAGCCGTACTCTTTATTCAAGCTGTTTAATTTATCAACAATATTTATACCTTGCCGTTTGTAATACGCCGCTGTTTCGGTAAACAAAAGAGCCGCCAAAATGCCGTCTTTATCGCCCGTATAACCGCCGCAAAGATAACCGTTGCTTTCTTCAAAGCCCAAAATAAAATCGTCAATTCTGCCGGCTTTTTTCAAAACTTCCACCTGTTCACAGATATATTTAAACCCAACGGGCAGATTTATAACGGAACAGCCGTAAGCTTCGGCAATTTT
>JAHZFN010000227.1:1111-7588 GCA_019421315.1 Peptococcaceae bacterium
CCGCCATCGGCGCCGTAACCACTGTTTTTATTACAACGGGATTTTCGGGAAAAATACTCTTTTCTTTTTTTGTTTTGAGAATATAATCAAGGAGCAGACAGCCTATTTCATTGCCGTTTAACAAACGATAGGAGCCGTTATGCCTTACCATAACCCCCAAACGGTCGGCGTCGGGATCCGTTGCCAAAATCAAATCCGAACCGCTTGCGGCGGCCGCCTTGACAGCCTCGTTATAGGCCTCCGCAATTTCGGGGTTTGGCTTAGGGCAGGTTGTAAAATTGCCGTCGGGCTTTTCCTGCGTTTTTACAACCTGCACATTTTTCAAACCGCAATTTGCCAAAACCTTCGGCAAAACAGCGCCGCCTGCGCCGTTCAAAGGCGTATACATGATTTTCAAATCGGTATCCGCCAAAACGTCAAACCTTAAACATTGCTCTTTGACCGCCGTCGCATATTTTTCAAGCAGGCCGCCGTCTATATATTCGATTTCCACCTTTGATTTGCTTGGCAAATCGAAATAATTAAAATCTTCCATTGACCGCAAAACCGCAGCAGCAGCCTTTTCGGTCATTTGGCAACCGTCACTGCCATAGCATTTGAAACCGTTGTATTCCTTGCCGTTATGGCTTGCCGTAATCATAATTCCTGCGCCGCATTGCAGCTCCCGCACCGCAAAGGAAAGCACAGGTGTCGGCATAAGCTCCCTGAACATATAAACATGAATGCCCTGCGCCGCCAAAACAGCCGCCGCCTTTTCGGCAAAAAGCAAAGAATTATTGCGGTTATCATAAGCAATAACCACCTTTTTATTGCTTAAAGTTTTGCCTAAACCTGCCGCCGCCCTGCCAACAGTATAAACATTCATCATGTTGGTACCGGCACCCATTTTGCCCCGCAAACCGGCTGTACCGAATTTAATTTCCTGATAAAAACGATGTTTGATTTCAGCCTCATCATGGGATATTGTCAGCAAATCGGCAAAAACCGCACCGGAGGATTTTTCCAGCCATATTTTGAATTGTTTTTGAATATCAATCATAAAAACACCGCCTTTTATTCTTAATTCTCTATAATCAAAATTGCAAGCTTTTGGTTCAAAACGAACACCGACGGTTAAAACCAAAGGCTTATAATTTTTTAATAATTTTTATTAAATAAATTAATTTTTATCAATTAAGCCACAAATCTTTTTTGATTCATGGCTTAATTGATAATTATCTAAACCTGCTTTGGAGCAAAGCTTTTGTTAATCTTATGCCAAAGCTTTCAAATCGTCAATGGCAACAGCCAAAGCCGCTTTGGCGGATTCAACCGTTTCTTTCATGGGTTCGCAGTAAATGATAACTTCATCTGCCTGATGACCGCGTGCCAAACGAACGTTGCTGAGCATATCTTCCTGGGTAATTTTATAGATAATGTCATAGCCTGCCAGCCATACCCAAGATTTATTCTGCAAAAGTCGGTCGCAGTATTCCTGCCATTCTTTGTATGTGGAAAAGCTTCTGTTCAGCTTGTATGTATAGGAATACATATAACGTTCACCGTGTTCTTTGGTTACCAAACCTTTGTTAATCATCTGCAAAGATTCAGCTGTGGGTTCTGCCGCAAAGCCTGCCGCTTTACACTCGTTGATATATTCTCTTGCTTCGTCCTTGAAGAAAGGAGCCAGCTTTTTGGTTTCCGGCTTGCCTGTTGCCAAGGAAACGACAACATAAGCTACCAAAGCAACGATTACAAAGATGATAACGGGGTCAATCGGGAATACCCAGTCGAACCAGGTTGTGCCGATATAAGATACCAGGAAACCACCGCCGCCGAAGATCATGGATGCAACAGCGCCCTTGGAGTTACCGCGCCGCCAGAACAATGCGCCGACGATAGGAATAAAGTAACCGCAGGTTGCAATGGAAGCCGCTGCTTGTACTGCGGCCAAAATACTGGGCATTACAAAACCGATGATAATACCGATTGCCAATGTGATGGCAATGCAAAGACGGCTGATCCAAACCATTTCTCTTTGAGTTGCATGAGGACGGAAATATCTTTGATAAACGTCTTTTGCCAGGTTGGAGGCAGAAGATACGGCAAAGTTGGAGATATTGGACATTGCCGCTGCCAGGAAACCAACCAAAATAATGGGAATAATCCAATCAGGCAAAACCTGCGTCATCAATACATAAACAATGGTTTCAGGGTTAAAATCAGGAGCCTGAGCACCGGGAGCGCCGATAATAACCCAAGCGCCTACTGCCATCAAAATTGTGAACAGATAAACAACAGCGTTCATGATTGTACCGATGAAAGCACCGTTACGCCCTGCTTTGGTATCTCTTGCCATCCAAATTTTCTGCCATGGCGTCTGTTCTGTTGACCACGCAGGCCAGTAAGCAATAATCATGATGATAGTCATACCGATGCCGAGGGAGAAGATATTCCACCAGCCAAACTGGGCGTCTGCACCCAATGTGGGGATACTCCAAATTGATGTTCCGGGAGCAATACCGGCAACAGCACCGGAGTTGATGAGAGCGATACTTTTAACAATAGCGGCAATACCAACGATGGCGCCTACGATAAACAGCAGCACATACTGCAAAACAACCGTCCAGATAACAGTGTTCATGCCGCCCAAAGTTACGTAAATCAGTGTAACAACCACGATGATTAAAGCGCCGATCCACGGTGTCCAGCCGAAGAAAGTATCGAATACGTATTCGAGAGTGATAAATTCCATTGCGTTATAGCCGGCATATGCAACCAAAACTACTACTGCCAAAAGAGGTCTGATTGCGGTGCTGTAACGCATTTCCAAAAATTCCGGTGTTGATAATGCAGGGATTTGACGGATTCTTTTTGCAAAGAACAAACCAACGATGAAGATAGCGGCAAAGTTCGGAATTGCAAGATAGAACATACCACCCAAACCTTCGTTATAAATCCAGCCTGCCTGACCTGTGAAACTTGAAAGACCAAACCAGGAAGCAGCCAAAGCAAAACCGATTCGCCAAGCAGGCAAATTACGTTCTGCCATCCAATATGCTTCCATGCTGTCTACATCATGGGCTTGTTTCAAACCCATCAAAATCAAAACTGCAATATAAACAATAAATAAAATAACACTGGCAACTACCATATTATTCACCTCTCAATTCTCAATTTATACCTAATATAAATGCTCTTGGTTGGATTTTTTAAGTTTTTTCACTTCAGTACATAAAAATCATTTTCCTTAATTTTATTGCATGATAATTTCTTTAAATTAATTTTCCTGAATTTTTTTCGAATTTTCATTATTCCACAGCTTATCGTAAGCCCTCTCAATTCTTCAATTCCAACTAAATAAATCCATTAATCATATTTTGCTGCGGCTACACCAACCCTCATAGCCGCTTTGCATTGCGTTTTTTCCTCTAAAATCCCTCTCCTTTCCGTTTTTGTTTTCTTGCTTGTTTATAATTCTATTTAGCTTCGCCGTATTTCATTAATTTAATTATTAAAACGAAATTTTAAACTTGACTAAATAGGATTTAATATATTTATGTTGGAAACAGCCTGCAAAAACACCGATTTGGTAATAAACCTGCTCCAACAGATAGAAAAACAGGAATTGTATATAGTTTAATCTGGGCTTTTTAACTTTATAATCAACCACGCTGCAGTTGACCAGTGCAATGAGGACGCCCAGCAGCAGCGGCGGATAAAAAATACCCGCAACCGTCAAAACTATCAGATAATATCTGATAAGGTGAAAATTCAAGTAATAACAAAAAGCCACCGAGGTTCGCCAAGCAATTTGCACCAGCTCGGCAAAACCAATGTCATCTCTGAGTTTTTTAATCAATGAATATTTGCGGCAGATATTAACAACAAAGCTGCCTGCCGTAATCAATAAATACCACGGATTAAGTAGCAAAACCGTCAGCAAAAGCCCCAGCCAAAAGCCAAAAGAAGTTACAGGCGTTGGGAAAATCTTTTTCTTTTCTTGGTGCCTTTTATACAAATCGGCTTCCGATGTTCCGTACTGCATACGCCTTTTCAGCATTTGGAAAAGAGCATTACGGTGCTTGTGCCAGGCTCTGCCCGTTGTTACATACAAAAGACCTCTGCCGTAATTTCGTACCCGCCAACACAAATCAACGTCCTCGCCCAGGTGCATTTCGGGGTTCAGGTAGCCAACTTCGTTGTAAACGTCTTTTCGTACCAGCATATTGCAGGTTGGTACATAAAAGTTACCCTCTGTGTTGGCTTCGTAAAGCAGTCTTTTGCCCATGGAAAGAGATGACATTGCCTCCTCATAACGATCCAGCGGCGTTGTGTTGTAGTAACTTGCCACAAAACCACCCAAAGCGCCGATTCCCGATGCCATAATATAAGGCGCCAAATCCAAAAGCCAGGTATCGTCAACGGTACAGTCGCTGTCAATAAATGCCAGAACGTCGCCTTTGGCAACCTTGGCTCCTGCATTTCTGGCGGCGGAAGGACCGCCCGATTTTGCTCGGCGGACAACCCTTGCCCCCAAATTTTCGGCAACAACAGGTGTTTCGTCGTCGGAGCCGTCATCCACAACGATAACCTCTAATTTATCGGAGTTCCACTTCACTGCAAAGATGGAATTTAAACAGTCGCGAATATCTTCGGGGCGGTTTTTGACAGGAATAATAACGCTGATAAACGGCAGATTATATTCCTCATAATTCCAATCTTTCACTTTAATATCAATATAGCCTTTGGCTGCCAGGGTGAAAAGCAAATCGCCCTGCTCCGCCGTAATTTTATAATCTTCCATCTCATTACCGTTATTTTCATAGCCGGCAATAATTTTTTGAATATCATCACGAATAAAGATTTGTCTGCGCGGTCTGGTGCCTTTTATACTCTGTTTGCCGTTCATTTGAAAGAAAGAACAGCCGTAGGCCAATTTAATTTGGAACAAGTTCCAACTGTTAAAATCTTTCATAAATATCACCTATCCTAACTTGCAGATACAAGCAGGATCACCTGCGGTAATATCTTTTTTGATAAACCAGGCAATGGCAGGGCAACCGCCGTGGCAATGGTCAAATCTGGGACAGTCGTGGCAGGAAGACGGGTTCAAATCTCTGAACATTTTCATGATTGGAGAATTATCCCAGATAGACTTGAAGTTTTCTTCACGCACATTGCCTGCCAAGAATTCATCATACTGCATGAAAGCACAGGGAAACATTTTACCGTTGGGCGCAATGGAACAAGTCATCTTGCAGGCACCGCACATATTCAATCCCAAATTTTGGCGGTCCGCCTTGGTAATGGAGAAGAAAGAATCTCCCGTTACAATATCTCTATGTGCGCTCAAAAGCTCTGCCAGCTCCTCGGTCTGCTCTTTGGAAAGAGCGTATTCGTCCCACATTTCGGCGCCGCCGCCCGACGGACGAAAACGGGAAAGACGAGTTTTCGCATTGTATTTTTTTGCCAAAACATATAAATCGGGCAATTCTCTGAAGTTTTTGGCAGTAACAACAGTGTTAATGCTCAAATTCTTAAAACCTGCATGATACAGATTTTGAATTGCTTTGATTGCCATTTGATAAGTCCATTTGCCGCGAATGGCATCATTGGTTTCTTCGGTTGCGCCGTCAAGACTGAGCTGCATATACATAAATTTCATGTTTGCCAGTCTTTCGGCTGCCTTTTGGTCGATTTTGGAACCGTTTGTAGAAACGCAGGTAACCATTTCCCGTTCATGGCAATAATCCAAAATATCCCAAATATCGGAACGCATAAAAGGTTCGCCGCCGCCGATGTTAATTTGGAAAACGCCTGCTTCAATTAAATCGTCAATCAAACGCAGACATTCGTCATAACTAAGCTCGTCGTCGCATAATTTCAGCTGATCTCTGGACAGACAATGCGTGCAGTGCAGGTTGCAATGCCTGGTAATTTCCCAGGTGACATTGACGGGAGCAGACAACGGAATTTGATGTAAGTTATCCTTGAGCATTGACAAGCCCCCTTTTCACCAAGCTGCTAAGCAAATCATCCAATGCATTCAGCTTGTATTGGTCAACATTTTCATCACCTTGGGATTTTACCAGAAGTTCTTTAACTGTTCCGCCCTCCAGCAAGGCTTTGGCTTTCAACAAGTCCCCACTGTTGATAAACACCAAGCCTGTGGTACGGCAGATATAAAACAGCAAGCCGAATTCTTCATCTCGAACTTTAACAGCTCTTGCCAGTTGATAATGTCTTTCCATTTTTATACCACCCTTTCGCTACAATATTTTCCATAAAACACATAATAAAACACGTTTATAAACACATATTTTTAACCAAATTTAATTCACAAATTTTAATTTAAATAATCTTAAAATTTATCGCCCGCCGACCGCCTCGTGCGGTTTCTGTATTTGTTATGCTTCTGCAATAAAATTATTATCAAGCAAATATTTGATGATTGCTTCGGCACATTGTTCGGGAGAACCCTCGACCTTTATGCCG
>JAHZFN010000227.1:7598-9554 GCA_019421315.1 Peptococcaceae bacterium
GTTTCAACCTCGCCTGTAATCATGGCTTGCAGTCTGCCTGCCCCGGAAAGTTTGGAATCGGGCCGCCAAACCAATTTTGTTTGGGGGTTCAAATGATCTTTCTGCCAGTAATCCGTTACCAAAGTGCCGATACCAAGCTGTTTCGCCAGCATAGAATAGGAAATGTCATAAACTGAAATACCTTTTTCTTCCGCTGTCATTTTGCCTGCCAATGTGTAATAAGGGCAATATTCTTTATCGGGCAGAACGCCGATTACAACAGGATATTCTGCCGAAACCTCCTGTCTTTTGCCGTCCTCCAGTTTTCTTTTCAGGCTGATTGCCTTTTCTTCGGCTTTGTAACTCATTATGCCGTTGAAACAGCTCCAACCCAAAGCAAAGGCACAAGCCACGGAAATTTCAGAGCCGCCAATCACTTCTTTTAAGGCTTCCGCAATAATAGCAGGATCGGGAGTTACCGCCCAGTCATATCTGCCGATATGGATTGCTTCATCGGCGCCCAATGCCAAGGCTTTTTTCAAAAGCTCCGTCTGCTCTTGGTAGCCGTAGGTTAAAGCTGTAACTTTTTGCGGCTGCAATTTTTTGGCTTCGGCTATGGCTTTGGCTTCCGCTGCCGACAAATCAACCACAAGGCGTTTTTCAATCGCCATGCCGTCTTTGCCGATGTCGTAAGATTCCGGCAGAGGTTCTGCGTTCAAAAGCACTGCAATTTTTAATTTTTCAGTTATCTTTTTTTCAACCATCTTCCTCATCCTTTCTCTTACGATTCTCTGTAAACAACTCCAAAGCCGCCTTTGGGATAATTCCAATCCAGATGCGGGCAAACCACATAACAGGTGCCGCATTCCAAACAGCCCTCATGACTGTAAATAACCTCTTTGCCGTCGCCGGAAAGGCTGAACATCCCCGCAGGACAAACCGTCAAGCACGGTTTATTTTGGCAGGTTCGGCACTTTTCAGCATCAATTTTTACATGACTTTGATGATCCGTTTTAAAAAGTATTGTATTGATTTTGTTTTGAATATTGAACTTCGATTCGTTAAGATTGTCAATTTCTTGGCTGTATTCTTCAATACGGTTTACTTTTCTTGCCCATTTGTTATCTACCATATCAACGCACCACCAATCTTTTTAACATCTTTAATCAAGCCGCCTATTTTTTGATTTTCATCTTTAAGAGTTTTCGTTGCCACCTTCAGAACAGGCGGAATCGGTTTATTGCCAACATCATAAAGATTATGCATGAGAGTGCAAAGCACTTCGGGATAAACATTCTGCAAGTTTGTGTTGTTGACTGCATTGGCAGGAGCCTTGCGGAAGTTTTTAAAGGTTTGCAGCATGCCGCATTCCTCCAAAGCTTTGTTATAAGCTTTCATAAAGCTTGCTGATGTATCGCCTGCTTTAACGGCATCTGCCGCAACCTTGCCTGCCAAAGCACCGCTTTCTATGGCAAAATTGATACCCAAAAGCAGATAGCCCGTTACCAAAACAAAGCCTGCCGCATCGCCGCAAAGCATTACGCCGTCGCCGCTTAATTCAGCCAGACAATCGTAACCGCCCTCAGGAATTAAATGGCCGCCGTATTCCTGAGTTACGCCGCCTCTGAGCATAGGCTCAATGGCAGGGTGCCGTTTGAATTCTTCCAGCATATCGTATGGCTTGTAGCCTTTGTTTTCCAAATCCTCAACCTGAGCAACCAAACCGATTGAGATAGTATCTTTGTTGGTGTAAATGAAGCCGCCGCCGTTGACATTTTTGCTGGCAGAGCCAACTAACTCAAAAGCCACACCCTCATTGCCCTTCAAAAGAAATCTGTCTTCAATCACATTTCTCGGCAGGCGAATGACCTCTTTAATGCCCAAAGACATCTGATGAGGCTGAAAAGGTTTTACCATTCCCAGTTTTTTACCGATAAAGGAATTAACGCCGTCGCAGGCAATGACAACATCCGCCAT
>JAHZFN010000228.1 GCA_019421315.1 Peptococcaceae bacterium
TGCCGAAGATCTGGGGCTTTTGATTACAGGCGGTTCCGACTGCCACGACTGCCGACTGGGCGAATATTGGACAAAGGACGAAACCGTCGAAAAAATTCAAGCCTTGTCCCGAAACAAAATGTGGTAAAACGGGCGGAAAGAATATAATAAGCGGATAAGTTTTATTAAATAAGTTTTATTAAAATTTGCGGTTCGGTTAATAAAAATTCGGTTTGCGGCATATAATAGAGTGCAAGGAGTGGTGAACATGAATTTTGAATTGTCCAACAGCACATCTATGACGGAAAAACTGCTTTACCAAAGAATTGAGGCTTTGGAGGAGCGTTTGGAGCAGCTGCGTTTAAGCCGCAAAGTTTTACTGCGGATTTTGGAGCAAACGGAGGAAGATAAAAAAAATCAGCTTTGCCGTTTGGAACGGGAAAACATTAAGCTGCAAAAGCAAAACTGCTATTTTGCAAAATCTCTGATGGCAAAAAACAACGAAATTATGAATCTTTCTGCCAAAACAGTGGAAAAATAAATTAAAAAAACAAGATGGATTTAATATGATTTCCCGAAATTATTTGGGAAAAATATTAATAATCCGTCTTATTTTTTTTGCAGGCAACGATATATAGTTTCATAATAGCGGTAAAGAATAAAATTGGGTCTTTCGGTCGGCAAAAGACCCATTGGGCGGCATATGCGGTTGGTTTTGGGAAAAAAACACAAAAACGGAAAAAAATTAATGATTTCTCTTGCAATGGCTGTTTTTTAGTAGTAAAATAGGTTTTAATTAAATAAAAACAGGAGGTCTTTGCTATGAGCGGATACATGTCAGATAAAATTGTCAAAGAAGGCATTACCTTTGACGATGTGCTTTTAATTCCCGGCGCATCGGACGTTTTGCCGAAAGATATTAAACTTGCCACAAAATTTACGAGAAATATTAATTTGAACATCCCGTTGGTCAGCGCCGGTATGGACACTGTTACGGAATATCGCATGGCTATTGCCATGGCAAGAGAAGGCGGTATTGGCGTTATTCATAAAAATATGTCGATTGAAGCCCAGGCTTTGGAAATTGACAGAGTGAAAAGATCCGAACACGGCATTATTATTGACCCTGTGTTTTTAAGCCCCGACAATACCATTGAAGACGCTTTGCAGATTATGGAAAGATACCGCATTTCCGGTGTTCCCATCACTGTTAAAAATAAGCTGGTCGGTATTCTTACAAACCGAGACTTGCGCTTTGAAGATAATTACACAAAAAAAATCAAAGACGTGATGACGGTGGAGGATTTGGTTACCGCTCCCGAAGGTACGACTGTGGAAGAAGCTAAAGAAATTTTCAAACGCCACAGAATCGAAAAGCTCCCTATTGTTGACAAGGACGGTTATCTGAAAGGCTTGGTAACCATCAAAGATATTCAAAAAATGGTTAAATATCCCAACTCCTGCAAGGATAGCCGAGGCAGACTGCGGGTTGCCGCCGCAATCGGCACCGCTCACGGCACAATGGAACGCGCCATGGAATTGGTTAAGGCAGGCGCCGACGCTTTGGTTATTGATACCGCCCACGGTCATTCCAAATTCGTTATCGATACAGTTGCCAAAATCCGCAAGCAATTCCCGGATATTGATATTGTGGCAGGCAACGTTGCCACGGCGGAAGCCACCGAAGCTTTGATTGAAGTCGGCGTTGATGCCGTTAAAGTGGGCATAGGTCCCGGCTCCATCTGTACAACCCGTGTTGTTGCAGGCATCGGCGTTCCCCAGATTTCCGCAATTTACGACGCTGCAAATGTTGCCCACAAACATAATATTCCCATTATCGGCGACGGCGGCATTAAATATTCGGGTGATGTTGTTAAAGCCATCGCCGCAGGTGCCGACAGCGTTATGATGGGCAGCCTGTTGGCGGGTACTGAAGAAAGTCCCGGCGAAATTGAAATTTATCAAGGCCGCAGCTTTAAGGTTTACCGCGGCATGGGCAGCTTGGGCGCCATGAAGCTGGGCAGCAAAGACAGATATTTCCAAGAGGACGCTCAAAAATTTGTGCCGGAAGGCATTGAAGGCCGTGTTCCTTACAAAGGCACTCTGACCGATACCGTTTATCAGCTTTTGGGCGGTTTGCGTTCAGGCATGGGTTACTGCGGCACTCCCGATATTCCCTCTTTGCAAAGGGACGGTAAATTTGTCCGCATAACCTCGGCAGGTTTGATCGAATCTCATCCCCACGATATTAACATCACCAAAGAAGCGCCCAATTACAGAATGTAATTAGTTTGATTTCTGTAGTTAAATTCTGTGTTGAAAATTTGTATTTAAAATCATAAAAAATATTTTAAAGGCATCTCGTTTTGAGATGCCTTTTTTTTGCCGCAAATCCTGCAAAATTCGGCGTTGCGGCAGTAAAAAATGAAAAAATTGACCGACGGAGTTGTTTGTCTTTGGATGTTTTTTATGGTATAATAAATTTGCAGAAGTCTTGCTTCGCAAGCCTTGGCGGCTGTTGCCGCCTGTGCGTTTTCCGCACCTGCAATATTGAACCACAGCGCAAAAATGCCCTTGCAAGCAAGCATTTCTTGCTTGTGGTATAATAAATTTGCAGAAGTCTTGCTTCGCAAGCCTTGGCGGCTGTTGCCGCCTGTGCGTTTTCCGCACCTGCAATATTGAACCACAGCGCAAAAATGCCCTTGCAAGCAAGCATTTCTTGCTTGTGGTATAATAAATTTGCAGAAATTTCTATGATTGAGCAGAGCAAATAAACGGGGCTGCGGCGAGAAATGCGGAAATTCAAACTGCAAAAGAAAGTGATGGTGTTAAATGGCTACAAAAAGAAGACTTAAGAAGCCCATTAGAAGATTTTTGAAATTTATTGCCGCCGTTGCGGTTATTATCGCCGTTTGCGCAGGTGGTATGTACGCTTACGGTATGCTGCGCATTGTGCCTGACCGCACGGACAGCGCTTATGAGTACAGGGATGACAGAATCAATGTTTTAATTGTGGGTACGGACCAAGGCGCCGCCGACGATGTGGGACGAGCCGACAGCCTGATGGTTGCCAACGTGGATTTGAAAAACAAGGTTGTCAATATCATTTCTCTTCCCAGGGACAGCCGTGTTGAAATCCCCGGACATGACAAGAGCAAAATCAATCATTCCTTTGCTTACGGCGGCATTGACCTGACCAAGGAAACCATTGAGGATTTGATGGGTATTCCCATTGATTATTATGCTATAACCAATTTTGAAGGCTTTGAAACCATCGTTAATATTTTGGGCGGCGTCGATTTATATGTGGAAAAAGATATGTCCGCTCATACATATTACGGTGATATTGATCTGCACGAAGGGCAGCAGCACCTTGACCCCAACCAGGCTTTGGGATATGTGCGTTACCGTTATGACGCAATGGGCGATATTGCCAGGGCGGGCCGCCAGCAAAAATTCATGAAAGCAGTTTTTGAAGAGGCGCTGAAACCAAGCAATCTGCCGAAGCTGCCCGCTTTAATCAAAGAAATAGATCAGGTTGTGGAAACCGATTTTTCTGTTTCGCAGCTTTTGTATTTGGGTTTCAGCTTCCATGGGGCATCAAGTGACGATGTTCACACTGCCGTTCCCGAATGTACGCCTAAAACCATCGGCGGAGTCAGCTATGTTGTTTTGGATGACAATGATTTGGACAACCTGGTTCAAACCATGTTTATCGACGATTACGACCCCGCATATTGGGCAGAGCAAAGCGCTGCCGCAGAATAAGCATAGTGATTAATGGTTCTGCGAAGAATTAAGAATATTAAAGATTATAAAGACTAATAGAAAAAGGAGGGAACGGTGTTGGCAGAAAATAAAGATAATAAACAAGCGAAGCATTATCATGCCGGACACCGTTCCAGAATGAAAAAACGGTATATGGAGCAAGGCTTGGACAGCATGGCGGATCATGAGGTTCTGGAAATGCTGTTGTATTACGCACTGCCATACAAAGACACCAACGGTTTGGCGCATGAGCTGCTAAATAAATTCGGCAGCTTGTCGGGAGTTTTGGAGGCGGAAATTTCTGCTTTGGAAACGGTGAACGGAATAGGAACCAATACGGCTTTGCTTTTGAATTTAATGCCAAAGCTTGCGGGCAGATATTATTTGGACAGATGGTCTGAAATGCCCGAACTTAACAATTCCGAAGATTTGCTGGATTATGTACGTACTTTGTTTGTCGGTCGCAGTCTGGAAACGTTTTTCATGATTTGCCTGAACAACAAAGGGCAGGTTAAAAACACAATTAAGCTTTCTGAGGGTACTGCAGACGAGGTTGTCATTTATACAACCCAGGTTGTGGAAACTGCATTGCAGCAAAAATGCAAAAACGTTGTCTTTGCGCATAATCATCCCGGAGGCAATGTGAACCCCAGTATATCGGATGTCCGTTCAACCAGAGATTGTTACGAAGCGTTGGACGCTGTCGGTATTCAGCTTCTGGATCATGTCATTGTCTGCGGCAGCGATGTTATCAGCATGGCTAATAAAAGCTTGATTCATTTGAAAAAATAGACCGATTTTGATTTTTTTTGCGGCAGACAACTGCATAAGCGGATTGGATTGATAATATTTGTTCATTCACTGCCTCTTTTAATTTAAGAAAAAAGCACGATGTACCGAATTTGGTATATGAAGCTTGTTAAAATAAATTTGTTTCCGAAAATAAAAATTAAATTGCATAAATCAATTTGCGCAAATATGAGTAAAGAGCGGTTTTGCTTACTGCTGTTGATTATGCGGGCATAAGATTCGGAAAAATTACAAAAACAGAAGGTGATTTAATGGCAGAAGCCTTAAACGAAGAAAATAAACCATATATTGAACATGATCCCGAAAAAACCTTTGTTCATCTGCATTGCCATACGGAATACAGTCTGTTGGACGGCGCCGCCAGAGTTAAGGATGTTGTGGCGAGAGCCGTTGAGCTTGGTATGCCTGCCGTTGCCGCCACAGATCACGGCGTTATGTACGGTGTGCTGAAGCTTTACAATGCCTGTAAGGCGGCGGGGATTAATCCGGTTATCGGCTGCGAGGTTTACGTTGCGCCCCGAACCAGGTTTGATAAGGAATCCGGTGTTGACAACAAAGCGCACCATTTGATTCTCTTGGCGGAAACCCAAGAGGGATACCGCAATCTTTGCAAAATCTGCACCATCGGCTTTTTGGAGGGTTATTATTACAAACCCAGAATTGACCATGAGGTTTTGCGCCAATTCAGCAAGGGCATTATTTGTATGTCCGCCTGCATTGCGGGTGAAATCCCTCAGGCTTTGCTGAAAGGCGATATTGAAAAAGCCTATGATATTGCCAGAGATTATATAGATATTTTCGGCAAAGATAATTATTTTATTGAAATTCAAGACCACGGTTTGGAGGAACAGAAAAAGACCAATCCCCTTTTGATTAAAATGGCGAAGGATTTGGGCCTGGGTTTGGTTGCTACCAACGACAGCCATTATGTCCGCAAGGAGGACGCCGACGTTCATGACGTGCTGCTTTGTATTCAAACGGGCAAAACCAGAGACGACGAAAGCAGAATGCGTTTTGCCTGCGATGAATTTTACATGAAAAGCCGTGAGGAGATGGAACTGGTGTTCGGGGAATACCCAGAAGCTCTCAACAACACAGCTAAAATTGCGGCTCGCTGTCATGTAAACCTGGACAAACACCCCAAGGTTGACGTACCTGATTTTGAAGTTCCCGAAGGCTACAATGCCGAAACATATTTGCAGTATCTCTGCCAGAAAGGTTTGGAAGAAAAATACGACGAAATTACGCCCGAGCTTCAGGAACGCCTTGATTATGAGCTGGGTATTATTAACCATATGCAGTTTCCCGGCTACTTTTTGATTACCTGGGATATGATTAATTTCTGCCGCCAAAACGGTATCCGTGTCGGTCCGGGGCGCGGCTCTGCGGCAGGATCTTTGGTTGCCTATACGCTGGGCATTACCAACATCGACCCACTGCGTTATAATTTGTTCTTTGAAAGATTTTTGAACCCCGAACGTGTCAGCATGCCCGATATTGATTCCGACTTCTGCGTGGTTCGCCGCGGCGAGGTTATCGATTATTTGGTGGAAAAATACGGCGCCGATAATGTCAGCCAGATTGTAACCTTCGGTACGATGAAAGCAAAAATGGTTGTGCGGGACGTCGGACGTGTTTTGGGAATGTCCGTTGCCGATGTCAACAAAATTGCCAAAATGATTCCTGCGGATTTGAAGATGACTGTGCAAAAGGCAATCGATGAGAACAACGAACTGCGGGATTTATACGAAAACGACCCTCTTATCAAAGAATTGCTTGATTATTCCAAGGCGCTGGAGGGTATGCCTCGGCATACGGGAACTCATGCGGCAGGCGTTGTGATTGCGCCTGCTCCTATCACCGATTATGTTCCCGGTGTGAAATTGGGCGAAAATATTCTGACCACCCAGTTTGAAAAAGAACAGGTGGAAGAGCAGGGCCTTTTGAAGATGGATATTTTGGGGCTGAGAACCTTGACGGTAATCGGCGACGCCTTGAAGAGTATCAAGAAAAATTACGGTATTGATATAGATATCGACAATATTCCAAAAGATGACGAAGCAGTTTACAAAATGCTGTCGGCAGGGGAAACGGGCGGCGTGTTCCAGCTGGAAAGTTCCGGCATGACCGCTTATCTGAAAGCCCTGCGTCCCGAAAGAATTGAAGACTTGATCGCCATGGTAGCGCTGTACCGCCCGGGACCTTTGGGCAGCGGCATGGTTGAGGACTTTATCGACCGCAAGCACGGTGTCAAAAAGGTAGAGTACCCCCATCCGCTTTTGGAGCCTGTTTTGGCGGAAACCTACGGCGTTATGGTTTACCAGGAACAGGTTATGCAGGTTGCCAGCGTTTTGGCGGGCTTTACTCTGGGTCAAGCCGACCAGCTGCGCCGCATTATGGGTAAAAAGAAAGCTTATCTTTTGCCGCCCGAACGCGAACGTTTTATCAAAGGCTGCAAGGAATGCAATAATATTGACGCTGAAACGGCAGGCGGTATTTTCGACTTGATGGAATACTTCTCAGGTTACGGCTTTAACAAGAGTCACTCTGCCGCTTACGGCATTGTTACATACGAAACGGCATGGCTAAGATGTCATTATCCCGCCGAATACATGGCGGCGATTATGACCAGCTTTATGGCTACCGCCGAAAAGGTTACGGAGTATTTGGAAGAAAGCCGCAAAATGGGCATTGAAATTCTGCCGCCCGATATTAACGAATCCGATGCTGACTTTACGGTAGTCGGCGGCAAAATACGTTTCGGCATGGCTGCCATCAAAGGTGTCGGCAGGGATATTATTACTCAGATTATCGAGGAAAGGGAAAAGAACGGTCCTTTCAAATCCATTGACGATTTAAGCCGCCGTTATCCTCTGAATAAAAGAGTTCTGGAAGGCATGATCAAGGGAGGCGCTCTGGATTGCTTCGGCGCCAAACGCTCTCAGCTTTTGCAGGTTTACGAGCAGTCCTTGGAATTAGGCAGAAAATACGCTTTGGAGGCGGCTTCCGACCAGCTTTCGCTGTTTGATTTCGGTATGACGGAGCAAAAAACGGTTGATGTGGAAATGCCCAATATTCCCGAATTTCCTTTGATGGAGCTTTTGGCTTTGGAAAAAGAAAGCATAGGCTTTTTTATCAGCGGCCATCCTCTGGATGAATTTGTTGATGTGATTGGAAAAGTGTCTTCTCACAATGTACAGCAGCTTTTGACAGCCAAAAACGGCATAAAAACCAGAGTTGCCGGTTTAATTGCTCAAAACAAACCGAGGCTCACCAAAAAAGGCGAAAGTATGTCTATCTTCAATTTGGAAGATAAATTGGCCTCGATTCGTTGTTTGGCGTTCCCCAGAGCCTTTGCCGAATGTCGGGAAATGATTGCCGACGGCAAGGTTGTTTTGGTAGAGGGACGTTTGAAGGTGGATGATGACGAAAGCGTGGCTTTGATTGTTGATACCATTCACGATTTGGAAAACGCCGAATTGCTGACGGCTCCCAAAGGGCAGGACTTGCCGCCGCAGGCAGACGAGCCTGAGCAGGGCAAGGGCTTTTACAGACGCCAAAAGAAAAAAGAACCCGAAAAATCTGTCGGCAAGCTCTATGTCCGCGTGGCAAATTCCGAGGTTTTGCCCCAACTGCGGGAAACTGCGGCGGAATATCCCGGCAATTTGGATTTAATTCCTTTTTACATGGACACCAAGCGTTATCATCAGCGTTTGGGTATCAAAATCGGCATGGAGGCAATTGATGCTTTGAAATATGCTTACGGCGATCCCAACGTTGTTTTGAAATTGGTAAAAGAGTAAAGATTTCGGTGTTTGTCTTTTTTTGACGGCTTGAAAAACAGCAGATGGATATAAATACCGAGCTGCCGAGCATAAGTCTACTGTTGCGCAAAGTTTAAAAAACAGAGAGGCAAACAAAAAAATAAATATTAGTAATTTAATATGAATTTATTATTGTATTTTGGATAAAATGTGTTATAATAATTTTAGTAAGATTAGCATACGGCAGATTTGCCGTGTTAGTTATAATTTGGAGGTGCAGAAAATGGCATTGATTACAAAAGAAATGGGCATTTTGGAATGCGTAGAACAATATCCCGATACAGTTCCCACATTTATGGATTTCGGTATGGGTTGTTTGGGTTGTGCGGCAGCTCACTTTGAAAACATTGAACAGGGCGCTTTGGGTCATGGCATTGACGTTGACGCTTTGGTTGAAGCCTTGAATAAAGTTGCCGAAGGCAAATAATTGTTCATAACAAAAACCGGAAAGACCCTGTTTTTCAACAGGGTCTTTTATGTTATAATATTTTGCGGAAGCCTTGCTTTGCAAGTCTGGGCGGCTTTGCCGCCTGTGCGCTTCACGCACCCGCACCATTGAACCACGGCGCAAAAATGCCCTTGCAAGCAAGCATTTTGGCTTGTGGTATAATATTTTACGGAAGCCTTGCTTTTCGCAAGTCTGGGCGGCTGTGATTAAAAAAATAAAGAATTAAGGATATGATGAAAATTATGACAAATAAAGATTATTGTATGCGTGCCATCAGCATAGACGGCAGCGTTAAGCTTTGGGTGGCAAGAACCACAGACCTTTGCGAAACAGCCAGAAAAAACCATGATTGCTGGAGTGTTGCGGCGGCTGCCTTGGGCAGACTGCTGACTTCGGCGGCTTTTTTCGGGCAGAATTTAAAAGGGGATGACACTGTAACCCTGCGAATTGACGGCGACGGTCCGTTGAAAACATTGGTTGCCGTTGCCAATGCCAAAGGTGAACTGCGCGGCTATGTTGCCAATCCTCAGGTGGATATTGCCAGAAAAGCCGCAGGTAAGCTGGATGTGGGGGCGGCTGTCGGCAACGGCAGTCTTTCCGTAATGAAAGATATGGGTTTCGGCGACCCATATGTCGGCACTGTGCCCTTGGCAACGGGCGAAATCGGCGATGATATTTCCAAATATTTTGTGGATTCCGAGCAAATTCCCACGGCAACGGGCGTTGGTGTCAAGATTGCCTCTGACGGTTTCGTGGAGGCGGCAGGCGGCTTTTTGCTGCAGCTTTTGCCCAATGCCGATGGAAAAACCGTGAGTCAGCTGGAGCTTAATATTGCCAATTTGGTGCCTGTAAGCCAAATGGTGGCTGACGGTTGGACGGCGGAAGAAATTGCCAATGATATCATGCTTGGTGTGCCTTACAAGGTTTTGGAAACCAACGATTTGATTTACAAATGTAATTGCAGTCATGAAAAAATTTCCGCCGCCATTATGAGCCTGGGCTATAAGGAAGTCAAGGCTTTGATCGAAGAACAAGGTGAAGCGGAAGTGGTTTGCCGTTTCTGTGGTAAAAAGCACCATTTTTCCAAAGAAGAATTGGAAAAAATTCTGAAGGAGTTGGATGTTGAACGGATGAAAAAATTCCGTGAAAATTTGGTAAATCAACTGAAAATGCAGGATAAAGCCGTTGAGGAATATTTGAAAAAGCATCCCCGCGAACACAACCATGGCGAAAACTGCGGCTGTGGCTGTCACGACCATGACCATGAGCATGAACATGAACATGAACATGAACATCATCACCACAGCCATAGCGGCGACTGCGGCTGCGGTGAGCATA